>DASXRE010000089.1:0-35479 GCA_036506775.1 Pyrinomonadaceae bacterium
CACTTCGTAAAGACCAATGCGCCCCTTGTAGCCGGTGTTGTTGCAGGTCAAGCATCCCTTGCCTTTGTACGTCTTGATAGTCCTGGCTTCATCCGCTGAGAAACCAACTTCAATCATTGCCTCGGGCGGAGTCGGGTGTTCCTGCTTGCAATCACGGCAAACACGACGAATCAGTCGTTGTGCCTGGATGAGGTTTACGCTGGTGGCGACAAGAAAGGGTTCGATGCCCATGTTCATAAGGCGGGAGATGGTCGACGGAGCATCGTTGGTGTGGAGGGTGGAAAGGACGAGGTGGCCGGTGAGTGCAGCTTTGATGGCGATCTCCGCGGTTTCGAAGTCGCGGATTTCGCCGACCAGAACAATGTTGGGGTCCTGACGCAGAAAAGCGCGCAGGGCAGCGGCGAAGTTCAAGCCGATCTGTTCTTTCATCTGGACCTGATTGATTCCCATGAGGTTGAACTCAACCGGGTCTTCGGCCGTCATGATGTTTGTTTCGATTGTGTTCAGCGATTGCAATGCCGAGTAGAGCGTGTTCGTCTTACCGCTTCCGGTTGGTCCGGTAACGAGAACCATGCCGTAGGGCTTTGAGATGTTACGCTGGAACTTCTTCAGCGACTCAGGCTCGAAACCGAGCTTGGTCATATCGAGCATGAGGTTCTGCTTGTCCAGCAGACGAAGCACGACCTTTTCACCGAACAGAGTCGGCAAGGTGGAAACACGGAAGTCGAGCTCACGTGAACGTGAGTCGACTCTCACTTTGATCTTGATGCGGCCGTCCTGCGGTAGACGCTTCTCGGAGATGTCGAGCTTCGACATGATCTTGACGCGCGAGATCAGCGCGTCGCGCATCTTCAAAGGCGGATGCATCACGTCGTAGAGCACGCCGTCAATGCGGAAGCGAATGCGCAACTCTTTTTCGTAAGGCTCGATGTGTATGTCTGAAGCGCCACGACGAAGCGAGTCGACCAGCAAGACGTTGACGAGACGCACTACGGGTGCGTCTTCACTCATGCGCGATAGCGCAGCGAGATCGATCTCCTCGTTGTCTTCGAGTACTTCGACGTCTTCAGTCTGTTCGTTGTCGAAGTCGATGCTGTCGAGTGAAACCAGGTCGGCGTGAGTGATGGCTCCGTTATCGTTTTGCGCGGCGTTCTTTGCTGCTTTCTCAATTGAGGAATCTTCGGCGGCTGAGGCGAGTTCTATTTCACGCGAGGTGCCGTAATACTTCGCGATCGCTTGTTGCACGCTGCCTTCGGCGACAACGACTGGCTCGACGTTCAGACCAGTCATGAACTTCACATCGTCGAGCGCGAACACATTCGTCGGATCGACCATCGCGAGGGTGAGCGTGGCGCCGACGCGCGAGAGTGGCAACACTGAGTGCTTCTGTGCCACCTCCTGGGGAATGAGGCGAAGGACTGCGGGATCGATATTGAAGAGATCGAGGTTGACCGAGGGGATGCCGTAGTGTCTGGAGAGGACGGCAGTGATCATGTCGTCGCTGACCAGACCGAGTTTGACGAGATTGAAACCGAGCCGCCCACCATGTTGGCGTTGGTGGTCAATGGCCTCTCTCAGGCTTTGCGGGCTAATAAGATTTTCGCGTACGAGAATTTCGCCTAATTTGGCTGACATTTGTGCCTTCTGTTGGCGCGGGTAACTTGTCCCAAGTGCTGGATGGAAATTTGGAGGCGCCCGAATCTGGACGCGAGGCATGATGACCGTCTGCTCACTCAACGATGGGCCAACATCGTTGTGCGTTCATAGTACAGTTTGAACACTCGGAGTGTCAATATAGGAATTCCAGCAAAAGCGGTAGGTAATTTAACAAAATCTGCGTTCCTGAAACGTGAAAGCCGCGGCATTCCTGGGGAATGCCGCGGCCTTTGTATTCAGTGATTAAGAGTGTTACGGGCGCTTGCGACCGGCCGGTCGCGCCGGAGTTTTTTCCGGAACGACCTTCTCGGTGCTCTTCAACTCCGCCAGAATCGCCTTGGCGTCCGCTTTCAGCGGATTAGTGTCCGGTGCGACATCGACAAAGTGCTGGAGATAGTTTGCCGCTTCCTGGAACTTGGCCTTGTCCTGTGTCGCGTAGAGTGCCAGTCCGGCGCCGAGATTTGCTTCCGGGCTGTCCGGTTGAGCGGTCAGGATGGCCTGAAACTCCGCCAGCGCCCTGTCGGCAGCGCCTGAATCGAGCAGCATTTGGGCCATGTCGAGTTGAGCCTTCGACTTCTTGGCGGGATCAGTCTCGAGTGCGATGTAGTCTTTGAAAGCGGTCAAGCCTTCGTCAGCCTTCGTCGGATCGACTTTGCTCACAAACAATCGCATCGATTCAGCGTTAGTCAGAAGCGCGGCGTACTTGTTCGCATTGTACCGCTGCAAGTCAGCGGGATCGGTCGGCGCTGTCTGGCCCTTGAGCATCGTCGCCGCTTTGCTTGAGGCTTCAGCCGCAGCTTTGAAGTCCGCTTTGGCGGTGTCGAGCCCGGCACTCCGGCCAGCATCATCAAGTGTCTTTGATCTGAGGGTCGAGTTGTAACGTTCGACTCCGCGTCCTTTAAGGGCCACAGCCTTGTTGGTCAGAATTGCCGGCTGTTCCGGATCTGCCGCGAGGCCCTCGTCATACTGAGTGATCGCATCAGTAAACTTCTGAATTGCCTGATCGGAGGTTCCGGCGCGGCTGGCCGTGTTCGCAGCGGTCAGCGCTTCGTTTCCGGCTTTGAACGTGCGCGCGATGACCTCATTGGCTTCGGTGATCTTCTTGTTGCCCGCTTCGATCTCTTCGTTCTTCTTCCTTAGCTCTTCAGCCTTGGCTTTGTCAGCCGCGCTTGGGGCGGCAGAACCGGCTGGGGCGGGCGAAGTGCCGCCGGCCTTTTCGATCTCTTCCAGCGTCAGTCTTTGGCCACTTCCGGGTGTGACCGTGATTTCGCACAACACGCCGCGGCCCGCTTGCACGTTGGGCACAAAGTTTGGCGATGCAGTCGGATGGCTCGCGGCGACGACGTATTTGCCGACGAACGGTAGACCAGCGAAGACAAACTCACCACTCTTGTTTGTTTTCGTGTCGTACTTCGCCTTCATGTCCGTGCGGAAAACATCGATCTGCGCGCCGGCAAGGGGGACTTTTTGACCATCGGCCTGCTGCATCCACACGTGACCACGGAGCTCGCCCACCTGAGCAAAAGCCGGCATCGAAGCGGCTGCGACAAGAATGGCAACTGCGAGCGCTCCAGTTAAGTATTTATTAATCATTTCTTCAGATTCCTCCCTGCCCCAGGGCGTTCTTGCAACGAGCGGTAAGATGCGCCCTCACTAATTTGCGGTTGTAACGATAAGCACCGGAGATTTGCCCTAAACTTAATAAGCAAAACGATTACTGTCAAGCAGGTAAGCTATGGGATCCGAAACGCCAGCTTCACGAAAAGCTCGCAGGCGAAGCGCGCACGAATCACAGTTTCCGCAGGCGAGTTCGGAGGCTTGATAACAAGACCAGGTAAGTTCCAGCGGTGCTCCGAGTTCCAGACCTCTGCGCACGATCTCTGATTTCCTCATACCAATCACCGGCGTCTCGATCGTGAGGTTTGTGTCCGGCTTCGTACCGAGGTCGATGACGCTTTGAAACGCCGCGTAGAACTCGGGACGGCAGTCGGGATAGCCCGAGGAGTCTTCCGCGACTGCTCCTATATATATTGACCGCGCGGCGATCACTTCGCCCCAGCTAACGGCCGCGGCCAGCAGATGCGCGTTTCTGAAGGGAACGTAGCTGGAGGGAATTGATCGCGACGTGAGATCTGCGGGAGTAACCTCGATGGAATTATCGGTGAGAGAAGAACCACCGATGCGAGCGAGATGTTCGAGTGAAATCACCAGCCGTAGTTTCACGCGGTAGTGATCCGCCAATGCTGCAAACGCCTGCCGTTCGCGTTCTTCGGTGCGCTGGCCGTAAGACGCGTGGAGGAACGCAAGCTCGTCATTCTCTTCACGGGCGATCGCCGCCGTGACACACGAGTCCATGCCGCCGGAAACGAGACAGATGGCGAGCCGTGGGCCATCGCTCTCTTCCACGTCAACGACTTCAGTTGCCAGTTCTTCTGAACCGCCCATCACACTCCATGCACGTCTGGTCCCCAGATGTATTTGTGCAGTTGCAACTGCATCCGCACGTTCAGACCACTCTCCGCGACCCAGTTCGCCAGTTGTTGCAGATCGATCTGGCCCCACACCGGCGAGATCAGGATCGCGTGTGCTCGCGTCTCCAGATCCTTTTCCTGAATGACGCGCTTTGCGTAAAGCCAGTCGGCTTCGTTTGCTACCACGAACTTGACTTCGTCAACGTCGTCCCGTAGCCGCTCGATATTGGACCAGTCGTTTCTCGCTTCCTCACCCGAAGCGGGACACTTGATGTCGAGAATCACTTTCGCCCGCGGATCGAGCGCAGCCGTCGACACATAGTTTCCGGTCTCGACGAGCACTTCGAAATCTTCGTCACAAAGCCGCCGGATTAGCTCAAAAGCTTCCTTTTGGGCGAGCGGCTCGCCGCCGGTTACTTCTACCAGTTTGCAACCCAGCGAGTGGACTTGTTGCATCACATCGTCGATGGAAACGTGTTCGCCGCCAGTAAACGTGTACTCGCTGTCGCACCAGACGCAGCGCATCGGGCAGCCGGTCAGGCGGACGAACGTGCAAGGGCGGCCGGCATGAGTCGATTCGCCTTGAATGGAACGAAAGATTTCGGTGACGCGCAGCATTCCAGCCGGAATCTAGCGTAGCCGCAGTTTAGTGTCAAAAGTCGGATAAATCCGGTAACTTACTCCGGGAACAACTGAGAACCCCCCGTGGAAGTCCGAAGCCAGGAAATTGAGACACTAGTCAAACAGGGCGCCGGCCGTTTACTCGCGCGCGCTGCGGACGCTCGTTCGCTGAACGTCGACGCATTGGCGCCGCGCGTGTCGGCGGCGGTCGAGAAATATCTACTGCGCGATGATCCCGATACGTCAGCGGCTGGGATCAACAAGTTCATCGACGAGATGCAGGCTGACGATCTGTGTCTGATCATCGCTTGCGAGCGCGGTGACGAGAACGCCTGGAACGATCTGGTCGAACGCTTTACTGCAACTGTCCGCTCGGCGGCTCGTTCCGCGAGTGGCAGCGAAGATGCCGCGGAAGACCTGGCCCAATCTATCTGGGCTGAACTCTACGGACTCCGTGTGCGGCAGGACGGACGGCCAGCCAGCAAACTCGCTTACTACTCCGGACGTGGTTCGCTCGCTGGTTGGCTGCGGGCGGTGGTCGCACAACTCTCAGTCGACAGTTTTCGCAAACAATCGAAACTGGTCCAGACGGAAGAAGACGCAGATCTCGATCGACTCGCGCGCGACGCGCAACTGAGCCAAACTCCGACGTTTGTCGTGAGTGGCGTCGCCAATCCCGAACAGTCGCTTTCGAATCGATTTGCTCAAACTGACTTGCAGCAGGCACTGACGCGGGCCGTTCGTGAACTGGCGGCTGAAGATCGTCTGCTGGTCAAACTTTATTACTTCGACAATCTCCGACTGCGCGAAGCTGGCGTCGTTCTCGGCGTTCACGAAGCAACGGCCAGCCGCCGTCTGACGCGGATTCAAGGAGACCTGCGGAAGTGTGTCAGTCAGATTTTGATTGATGAACGAGGTTGGACACCTGCCGAAACCGAACGGTCGTTTGCGGAGGTCGCGCAGCATCTGGAGACTGATTTGGAAGCACTGGTGAAGGAGGAGAGCTTTTGACTGCAAGGTATCGCGGTAGTTACGTTCTTCCTTTGGCAGCTTCCGGCCCTTAATGAAAGGCGATGAAACAGGGAAGAAATAGTGAGATCGATCTGTTGCTGCGCCGCCTGAGCCGGCGTGACGGTAATGGCGTGCACGATACCGAGCTTGACGATGGACATCTTGATGCCGATGAGCTGAGTGTGTACGCGCAGAACGCGGCGCCGCCCGCCGCGCGCGCACGCTACATCGAACATCTGGCGGAGTGTGCGACGTGCCGCAGACTTGCTGCCGAATTGAGTCTGTCGTTGGGAGCAACAACCGCTGCGCAGGTTGAGACAGTTGCAGCACCAGGTTGGTTGAAGCAGTTTCTTGCGAGTCTCTTTTCGCCGATGGTTTTGCGTTATGCGGTTCCGGCGTTGGGCGTGATCGTGGTGATGGTGGTTGGATTCGTCGTGCTGCGCCAGCAAAGAGCTCACGAATTCGCCCGAGTGAACTCGGAACCAAAGGCAGTGGTCCCGGAGAAGGCGCGACCAGAAGCGCCAGTCTCGGGCTATTCTTCTCCCGAAGCTACTCCTTCAAACTCCCCGCAACAAAGATCTGAGAACGGCACTACCAAACCTGTCGAGACCAAACCCGAAAAAGAAACCATCGCAACTGACACAGCAAGGGGCGCTGCACAGCCACTCGCAAAAGCGGACCGTGGCGTCGCTGAACTGCAACCGGGTACTGCTGCTGCGGCACCACCTGCGGCTCCAAAGGCTGCGCCCGCTGAAAGTGATGCTGACAAGAAAGCAGAGGACGCTGCCAAAAAAGAACCGGGCGCAGTGGCCCAAACAGTAGAAATCAAGAGGGAACAAGCGAAAGAAAGTACGCGCGACGATTTTCGCCGGAGCAACGACGTCGCCGCTAATGAAGCCGATCAAAGTAAAACGAAAGCGGCTCCCTCACAGACCTCAGGCTTTATGGCCGGCCGCGCACGTGCCGCGGCGCCCAGTGGAACTCAAGAAACAAAGCGAGCCGAGGAGTCAAAGGACAACGCAAACAACTATGTGGAGACACGGTCCATCGCGGGCCGCCAGTTTCGAAAAGAGCGTGGCATTTGGATCGATACAGCGTATGATTCCTCCACCGCAACTGTGAACATGGCTCGTAGCTCCGAACAGTTCAGAGCGCTGGTCGCCGACGAGCCCGTCATTGGCACAATAGCCAAACAACTTGACGGCGAGGTCATCGTTGTCTGGAAAGGCCGCGCCTATCGCATTCGCTAGGAGAAAGCGATTGATGAAGCACCTTAACTGGGTAGTTCTGAGTGTTATCGTTCTTGGTCTAACTGCAAACTCAACTTTCACCTTCGCTCAAAAATCCAGACCGCCGCAACGCGCGCTGCGGAATCCCGGAATCGCCAGCATCGTGCGCCAGATCGACGCCCGCAATATCGAGCGCACGATTCGTCAACTCGTCGCGTTCGGCACGCGCAACACATTGTCCGAACAGAACGATCCAAAACGCGGCATCGGCGCCGCGCGCGATTGGCTCTACGCCGAGTTTCTGAAAGCTGCTGAAACGTCCGGGGGCCGCATGACTGTCGAAAAGCAGAGTTACGAACAGGCCAAAGCCGCGCGTGTGCCACAGCCGACAATCATCACCAACATCGTCGCCACTCTGAAAGGTTCTCAACCCCAGGCGACGAATCGCATCTACGTTGTTAGTGGTCACTACGATTCGATGTGCAACAGCCCGACCGACGCGAAGTGCGACGCGCCCGGCGGGAATGATGACGCCTCCGGAACGGCGGCTGTTCTCGAAATGGCGCGAGTGATGGCGAAGTTTGAGTTTGACGCGACGATCGTTTTCATGGCTGTGGCCGGTGAAGAACAGGGCTTGCTCGGTTCGACGCAATTTGCCGAAGAAGCCAAACAGAAAAACTGGAACGTCGACGCGATGTTTACCAACGACATCATCGGCAACACGCTTGGCGGAAACGGTATTCGCGATCGCGGCGCGGTGCGCGTGTTCTCCGAAGGCGTACCGTCGAACGAGACTGCGGCTGAGGCGACCACGCGTCGCAGTGTCGGTGGTGAAAACGATTCTCAGTCACGCCAGCTCGCGCGCTTCATCAAGGAGACGTCGGAAGCTTTTGTGCCGCAGATGAAAGTCATGATGGTCTATCGACGCGATCGTTACGGACGCGGCGGCGATCACATTCCGTTTCTCGAGCGCGGCTACCCCGCGGTGCGCTTTACCGAAACGAATGAGGATTTCCGGCATCAGCATCAGAACGTGCGGGTTGAGAACGGTGTGCAGTACGGCGATCTGCCGGAGTTTGTCGATTTTGCTTACGTGGCGAACGTCGCGCGCGTGAATGCGGCGGCGTTGGCGATGCTGGCATACGCGCCCGCACGGCCGAAGGGTGTGACGATCATCTCGCGGTTGTCGGACGACACGGAGTTGCGTTGGGATGCGAACAACGAGCCTGACCTGGCGGGTTATGAAATCGTCTGGCGCGACACGAGCTCGCCCGTCTGGACAAATTCAAAAGCCGTGGGCAAAGTGACCACGTTCACGTTAAAAGGAATGTCGAAGGACAACTTCTTTTTCGGTGTCAGGGCGGTCGATAACGATGGAAATCGCAGCCCGGTGACGTATCCGCGGCCGATGACGAGGAACCAGCCAGCGGACCGCAGTACGACGAGCAGGTAGTGATGCAGTTAGGACCTGGTACCTCCTTGGAGTGTGGGGACTTGTCGCCGCTTTGGTCTGAAAGCGGAATCAAAAGCGGCGACGAGTCCCCGCACTCCAAGGAGGCGGCCTGTGAAACAAGCCTTTGTGGCTCAAACTGCATCATTACCCGGCGAGCAGCAATCCTTGACCCCTCTTTTCTCGACCAGGTGGCGCAGTGTGGCGTCTAAGTTGACATGAATTTCCCAAATAAGAGACGGATGGCGGCGTTGTTGATTGTGACGATGCTCGCCACCCAGGCATTCGCGGCGCTGGCTGATACAGCGAAAGAACCAAAAAAGCAGCGCCTCACGGAAGAGCAGCGGATCATTCACGTGCTGAACCGGCTCGGGTTCGGGGCGCGGCCTGGCGATATCGAACGCGTGAAGTCGCTGGGTTTGGAGAACTACATCAACCAGCAACTGAACCCGGAAAAGCTCAACGACACGGTGGCGGAAAACAAGATCAAGGATCTCGGTGTCCTGACGATGACCACGGCTGAGCTTTACGAAAAGTTTCCGCAGCCCGGTCAGTTGTTGCGGCAGCTTCAGGCGAAAGGCATGTTGCCCGCCGACTTGGCCGAGGCCCGTGAGAACCGCACGAACAACCAGAACCCAAACAACCAGAACCCGCAAATGCCTGGCATCAGTCCGCAAATGGCTGGAGCCCCGCAGCAACCGAACCAGCCACCGCCTCCGGAACTCAACCCGCAGAACGAAAAGTATCGCAAGGTGCTTCAGGAGTATTACCAGCAGAACGGCCTGCAACAGCCACAACGCATCATCGGCGAACTGCAGGCGTCGCGGATTCTTCGCGCAGTCTACAGCGAACGTCAGCTTCAGGAAGTTATGGTCGACTTCTGGACCAACCACTTCAACGTCTTTGCCAACAAGGGCGCCGATCGCTGGCTGCTCCCGGCTTACGACCGCGACACGATTCGGCCAAACGCGATGGGCAAGTTCTCTAAGTTGCTGCTCGCGACCGCGCAGAGCCCGGCAATGCTTTTCTATCTCGACAACTTCCAGAGCGTGAGCCCGGACGCAAATCGTGGCGGCGGCGGCCTGCGCCGGCTCCTCAATCCGCAGGCGCCTCAGCAACAACAACCACGACGCGGCATCAACGAAAACTACGCGCGCGAGCTGATGGAACTGCACACGCTCGGCGTTGATGGTGGTTACACACAGAAAGACGTGCAGGAAGTCGCGCGCTGTTTTACGGGTTGGACCATCTTCCAGCCTCGCGGTGGCGCCGCGGCCGCGAATGCGTTGATGGGCAATGATGCAATGCGTCGTAATGGTGAAGCGATGCGTCGCGGCGCCGGAACGTTCCTTTTCAACGCGCGCGTTCACGACGATGGTGAGAAGACAGTTCTCGGTCGCAAAATTCCTGCCGGTGGTGGCCTCAACGACGGCCTGACGGTGCTCGACATCCTGGCTCATCATCCGTCGACGGCAAAGTTCATCGCCACGAAACTCGTGCGCCATTTTGTTTCCGACACTCCGCCGCCTGCGCTTGTCGATCGTGTCGCGGCTGCTTTCACGAAGAGCGATGGCGACATCCGGGAAACGCTGAAGGCGATCTTCTTCTCAAACGAATTCAATTCGCCGGAGGCTTACCGGGCGAAGATCAAGCGGCCTTTCGAGTTGGTGGTGAGTGCGATTAGAACGCTCGGGGCGGATACGAATGGTGGTCCAGGCACGCATCAGTGGATCGCGCGCATGGGCGAACCGCTTTACGGATTTCAAACGCCGAATGGCTATTCCGATGCGGCGGAGAGTTGGGTCAACACCGGCGCGTTACTGGAACGAATGAATTTTGGTTTGGCGTTAGCGAGCAATCGTATTCCGGGCACGCGAGTGGATCTCGCAAAGCTCACCGCGCAGGACAAAGCAAAGCTGGTCGATGAATCCCTGAAACTGATTGTCGCGGGCGATATTTCAGCGTCGACCAGAGAGACGCTGATGAAACAGATTGACGAAGCAAACACTAACGATGCCGCGGCGAAGGTCGTAGGATTGATTCTCGGGACGCCGGAGTTTCAACGGCAGTAGAGGTAGATTTATGAATCGCAGATTCTTTTTGAAGTCCGGCGGCATTGCGTTGGCGAGTGTTGGCATGTCGCTTTCAGCGCCGGGTTTTCTCCAGCGCGCGATCATGGCCCACGAGCGTAATGCCATCACCGGCGGCAAGCGCAAAACTCTTATCGCTATCTTCCAGCGCGGCGCCGTTGATGGATTGAACGTAGTGGTCCCGTTTGGTGAGTCGAGTTATTACGACGCGCGGCCCTCGATTGCGATTCCGAAACCAGCAGCCGGAAATCAGGAAGCCGCTATCAGTCTCGACGGGTTCTTCGGCCTGCATCCCGCGATGAGTCCGCTCAAGCCGCTTTGGGATTCGAAGCGCCTCGCGATCATCCATGCTTCCGGTTCACCCGACAACACGCGTTCGCACTTCGATGCGCAAGATTACATGGAGTCCGCCACGCCCGGCGTGAAGTCCACCAGTGACGGATGGTTGAATCGTTACCTGCAAAGCAAGAAGGAAGATCAAAACTCGCCGTTCCGCGCCGTGTCGTTCACTCAGCAGATGCCGCGCGTTTTGCAAGGACGCGCTGAAGCACTCGCGATCTCAAACCTGTCGAACTTTGCGATTCGCGCAGGCAAGTCCTCCGCGGCCGTTCAGGGCGGCTTCGAAGCGATCTATTCGCGTGAGAAAAACGAAACACTGGGCGACACCGGACGCGAAACGTTTGAAGCGGTCAATTACCTTAAGCAAGTGAATCCTGGTCAGTACAAACCGGAGAATGGCGCCGAGTATCCGCGTAATCCTTTCGGCAACTCGTTGCTGCAAATCGCGCAGTTGATCAAGGCTGGTGTCGGTCTCGAGATCGCTTTCACCGACATTGGCGGCTGGGACACGCATGTGAACCAGGGCAATGCTCGCGGCCAGCTAGCAAACTTGTTGCAGCAGTTTAGCGTCGGCCTCGCCGCACTCCATCAGGACCTGGGCCAACGAATGGACGACGTGATCGTGTTAACGATGTCGGAGTTTGGCCGCACAGTCAAAGAGAACGGCAATCGCGGCACGGACCACGGACATGCGAATGCGATGTTCGTGATGGGCAACAGCGTGCGCGGCGGTCAGGTCTATGGAAAGTGGCCAGGATTGAAGAACGATCAACTATACGAAGGACGCGATCTGGCGCTGACAACAGATTTCCGCGACGTGTTTGGCGAAATTGCGACGAAGCATCTGCACGCTCCGGATCTGAGAGCGATCTTTCCGGGTTATCCGAGCAACGCGTCGAAGTTTAAAGGATTCTGCTGAACCGGTTGATGACGTACAACATCAACACCGCAATCCCCGAGACTATTACCGCCAGAGTAAACGCCTCATTATCACGTCCAGCCTGCACGGCGTCGTAAATTGCCACTGAAGCAGTTTGCGTCTTGCCGGGTATGTTGCCGGCGATCATTATTGTCACCCCAAAATCTCCGAGTGCGCGGGCAAACGCGAGCGCGGTCGCCGCGAGCACGCCTTTGGACGCGAGCGGCAACGTAACGCGGAAGAAGATGCGTCGATTGTTCAAGCCGAGCGTGCGCGCTGCTGCTTCGAGATCCGTATTCACTGATTCAAACGCCGCGCGCAGGCTTTTGGTTACGAGCGGCAGCGCGTGGATTGTGGCGGCGATGATTGCCGCAGTGACCGTGAACGTGAGACGGATGCCGAACGTGCGATCGAGAAAAGCGCCGAGTGTTGAACGAGAGCCGAGCAGCACCAGGAGGTAATAGCCGAGCACGGTTGGTGGCAGCACGAGTGGAAGCGTGACGAGCGCATCGACCAAGTTGCGGCCGGGAAAACGTTTGCGTGCGAGCAGCCACGCGAGCCCGGAGCCGGCAACGAGGGCGATCAGGGTGGCGGCTGTGGCCACAATGAAGGAGAGCCTTATGGGGAACCAGTCGATCACAGTTTCGGGCTAAGCTTAAGCCACAAAGAGGCACAAAGACACAAAAAAGTTTCCGGAACCACAGAGACACAGAGACACGGAGACGCAAGCCAGGCCTTGAGTTCAAAGCGAACTCGAAACACCAACTTCTCTTGTGTCTTTTGTGCCTCTTTGTGGCTTACAATCGAGCGCTCATGAAACCGCGGATCCTGCGCTACGAATCAGTACCTTCCACTAACACCGAAATCGCGCGGCTCGCCTCACAGGGCGCTGAGGAAGGTCTGGCGATCGTCGCCGACGAGCAGACTGCCGGCCGTGGGCGTCTGCAACGCGCCTGGTCGTCGCCAAAAGGCGCGGGTTTGTACTTCAGCATTTTGTTACGACCGGCGCTTGCGCCGGATCGCTGGCCACTCATCACTTTCGTCGCGGCATTAGCGACGGGCGACGCTCTGCTCGAAGCCGGCAAAGTGCAAACAGACATCAAGTGGCCCAACGACCTGCTCGCCAGCGAGCGAAAGATCTGCGGCATCCTTGCTGAAGCGATCGAAACACCGTCGGGACGCGCGGTCGTAGTCGGCATCGGTATCAATCTCACCGACGACGCCTTTCCACAAGAGATTGCAAACGTGGCTACCTCGGTCGCGGCACAATCCGGCCGCCAACCCGAACGCGAAGGCATACTCGCAGCGTTGTTGAGCGCACTCTCACGCTGGTATTCATTGCTGCAGGAACCAGACGGCGCGGTGAAGATCGCTGCCACGTGGTCCAGCCGTTCGTCGTACGCGTCAGGCAAGCTGGTGAAAGTAACGAATCGAGATGAAACTTTGCAGGGCGTCACACGTGGAATCGAAGACGACGGCGCTCTGCGACTGGAGACTGCTCAAGGTATTCAGCTAATCAGAGCCGGCGACGTCACCGGTGTCAGACCGGCAAGAATGAATGTTTAGTCGATGCGTATTGTCCTGAACACTTTTGGCTCGTTTGGCGACATTCACCCCTACATGGCGCTCGCGCTGGAGTTGCAACAGCGCGGTCATGTGCCGGTCATCGCGACGATGGAAATCTACCGCGAAAAGATCGAGGGCGCGGGTCTCGAGTTTTTCCCGGTGCGCCCAAACATACCGCAGCCACAGGACCAGGATTCGGATCTGATCGAAAAGATCATGGAGCCGAAGACCGGTTCCCGGTTTCTTACTGAAGAGCTCATCTTTCCCGCGGTGCGTAACGGTTACGACGATCTGCTTCAGGCGGTCACGGGCGCAGATTTGTTGGTGACGCATCCGGCTGCGCCTGCTGGTCCATTGGTGGGAAGAAAGACAGGCATGACGTGGATCTCGACAGTGTTGGCGCCGCTTTCGTTTTTCTCGGCGTACGATCCGCCGGTGGCGCCCTTCTGGCAATGGACCCGCCACTTCCGCCTGCTTGGACCGCGCTTCATGAGATTCTCTCTGGACTTCATGATGAGTAGTTACAAGGCAAAGGCGGTCACGCAATTCAGGGATGAACTCGGATTGAGCGACACCGGCAATCCGATGTTTGAAGGGCAACACTCGCCGACGCTCGTTCTCGCGTTGTTCTCGCGCGTGTTTGCGCAGCCGCAACCCGATTGGCCGAAGCAGACGGAAGTCACTGGTTTCTGTTTCTACGATGGTCATCATGCGACGCAGATACCCGACGAACTCGCGCAGTTTCTGGACGGTGGGCCGCCGCCGATTGTTTTCACTCTGGGTTCGTCTGCGGTCTGGGTGGCGCGTGACTTCTTTGCTGAGAGTATCGAGGCGGCGAAACGTCTGGGCCAACGGGCTGTGTTACTGGTGGGCGACCAACGCAATCGTCCGGCGCAGTTGCCTGACGGAATGATTGCGGTTGACTACGCGCCGTATCAAGCTTTACTGCCGCGCGCGAGTGTCGTAGTCCATCACGGCGGAGTCGGTACGACGTCGCAAGGGTTGCTGGCCGGCGTGCCGACGTTGATTGTTCCGTTTGCTTTTGATCAGTCTGACAACGCGGAGCACGCGCGGCGGCTGGGAACGAGTCGAACCATCTATCGTCAGAACTATCGTGCGTCGAGAGTGGCGAAAGAGCTGCGCGAATTACTTGAGCGCTCTGACTACGCGCGAAACGCGACCGAAGTAAGCAAACAACTGAAACAGGAAAACGGCCCTGCGCAGGCAGCGGATTTAATCGAACAAGTGCCTGGTCCAGTGCCGGAGCGCGATGAGGAACTGGTCTATGCTACTGGCGATTGATGCAGGGAACACGAACATAACGCTCGCCGTCTTCGAGCACGACACGCTGCTGGTGCATTGGCGTTTGAGCACCGACATCAAGCGCACGAGCGATGAGTATGGCTCTGAGCTGCGCAATCTGTTTTGGCTGTTTCAGCTTGATCAAAGAAAGCTGAAAGCTATCGTGATTGCATCCGTGGTCCCGGCACTAAACCTTGCGTTGCAACGAATGGCGGAAGTCTATTTCATGTTGACGCCGGTGTTCGTTGACCACACAACGCGCACTGGTTTGAAGATAGTTTACGATCAGCCTTCGGATCTCGGTGCGGACAGGATCGTGGATGCGGTGGCCGCGGTCGCGAAATACGGCGCGCCTTGTATCGTCGTGGATTTCGGAACCGCAACGACGTTCAATGTGATCAACGGAGCGGGAGAGTTTGTGGGCGGGGCAATCAGTCCGGGTTTGATGACTTGTAGTGAAGCACTGTTTTCGCGAGCGGCAAAGCTGCCGCGTGTTGAATTCACACGACCTGCGAAGATTATCGGTTCCTCGACTGTCGCCGCGATGCAGTCGGGCTTGTACCACGGATATGCCGGTCTGGTTGACGCGCTGATTATGCGAATGATCGATGAGCTCGGCGAAGCTCCGCGAGTGATTGCCACAGGGGGCTTGGCCCACGTTATCGCTCCTGCTTCACCGTCTATCCAGGTCGTGGATGATGCGCTTACGCTCCAGGGCTTGCGCCTCGTTTATGAACGAATCAAGGCGTGAACTACTTCAACTATTTCACCGAAATCGAAGACACTTTTGTCAGGCGGCGTGGCAAGCACCTGTTTCTGAGCCCGATGGACTGGGCGTTGATGGAGACGTGGAAACAACAGGGAATTCCGTTGCACATCGTGCTGCGTGGTATCGAAAAGTCGTTCGACTCGTTCGAGGCGCGGCCACGCAAACGCACGGTGAAGTCGTTGCTCTATTGTCAGGAGGAAGTTGAAGCGCAGTACGCGGAGTGGATCGACGCGCGGGTCGGTGCCTCTTCGGCCTCGAACGGGAATGCAGAGTCTGACAAAACGCCGTTTTCGCAGGAGGCGATCAGCGAACACCTGCAACGCAGTCGAGAGTCGCTGGTCCAACTGGCCGAAGTACGGCGGCAAAAGCAGGAGGACGATCTCTCGGAAGCGATGACGCGCGCCGCGGGACTGCTGTGGGAGATCGAACAGGATCTCGCCGCTGGCGCGCCGCTCGACACGCGCAAGCTTGAAGATTCGTTGAGCGGACTGGAGCGTTTGCTAAACGACTCGATGCTCACAGTCGCATCCGCCGCGGAACTCGAGGCGCAGAAGACGGCGGTCAAGGATCAACTGAAGCCTTATCGCAATCAGATGGAGGCGGTTGTTTATAATCAAACCTTTAACAACCTGTTGCTGAAACGTCTGCGGGAGCAATTCGCCCTGCCGCGTCTCAGTTTGTTTTATGTTTGAGGCCGATGGCTTACATAAAAACGTCGCTAAAAGGAGAACGTGATGGCTGAAATGACTATCAGACGCTTCGGCGTGCTTTCCGTCGCCAAGATGTACGGACTGCTCATGTTTATCTTCGGGCTGATCTTCGGCGTGCTCTACGGGCTCTTCTTCATCATCTTCGGCGCGGCCATGTCCGCGTTCGGAACCAGCGACGCAACAGCAAGCGGCGTGAGTTCTGTCGTCATCGGCATCGTGATGATGATCGCCATTCCGATCATGTACGGGATCATCGGCTTCATCATGGGAGTGATCGGCGCACTGGTTTACAACGGCGTCGCGGGAATTGTTGGCGGCGTCAAATTTGAACTGGAAGGGGTGCAGAATGAGTACGCGCCGCCACCACCGCCGCACCATTGGGAGCCGCATCAGTACCCGGCGCAATAATGTCTCTTGAGGTTGAAATCGAACGGATCCTGCCGGGTGGTTACGGGTTGGCCCACTCGGCAGGTCATACAGTTTTTGTTTCGCTTGCGGTGCCGGGAGATCGCCTGCGCGTGCGCGTTGAGCGCCAGCAGGGCAATATCCTCTTCGCCTCAATCGAAGAGATCATCGTCGCTTCACCCGATCGCATCGAACCGCCATGTCCGTACTTCGGCCGTTGCGGCGGCTGTGATTTTCAGCAACTCACTTACGAAAAGCAGCTCGCGGCCAAGGCCGAAATAGTTCGCGACTGCTTGCATCGGATTGCACGACTCGAAACTGTGCCCGAGATTGTCGTCACGCCTTCGCCGCGCGACTGGCGCTATCGCATGCGAGCGATGTGGCAGATCGATCAGGACCAGCAGACGATCGGTTACTACGAGCGCGGCTCGCGACGAGTTTGCGATGTCGCGGACTGTGCCGTCCTGGTGCCGGAGTTGCAGAACACACTCGAACGTGTGCGGGCCACGGATTGGCACGAGTTTCCGACTGGGTTAAAACATCTCGACGTAGTGGCGGGTGAAAACGGCGTGTCGGTGGCGCCACCGTTTGCGGAGTTTGAGACAAGAGAACTGATTCTCACGATTGGCGATGAGAGTTACAACTACAACGCAGAATCGTTCTTTCAGATCAATGCGGGTTTGCTGGGGCCGCTGATCGAGTTTGCCTTGGGAGACGTGAGTGGTGCGGCGGCGATTGACCTGTACTGCGGTGTCGGGTTGTTTACGTTGCCGTTATCGCGACGGTTCGCGAACGTCATCGGGGTGGAGGCGAATCCGGTTGCGGTGCGTTTCGCGCGTCGCAATTTGCAGCGGGCGCAACTGCAAAATGCACGCGTGATCAATGCCGGTGTGGCTGAGTGGATTCGTTCGGACTTGGCAAGATCTGCGGCAGTTGATTTTGTGTTACTGGATCCGCCGCGTGCCGGTGCTGAGTCGGTGGTGATAAAAGGGATTGTGGATTCTGGTGCGCCGCGGATTTCGTACGTGTCATGCGATCCGGCAACACTCGCGCGCGATCTGAAGAAACTGATTGTCGCTGGATATGTGATTGAAGCTTTGGCGGCGTTTGACTTGTTTCCGCAGACTCACCACGTGGAAACAGTGGTTCGCTTACACTTGGGTTAGAAAATGAATCCTCACGGTTCCTCATTCAGCCGGCACCCGCTGGCTCAGTTCGCTATTGCCTTTGCGGCAGGCATTTGCGCTGCAAACTATTTCCCAATCGGATTAGTGGTGTTGTGGATCGCCGGCGGAGTCTGCACGATGGCTGCGCTGATTGGTCTGTTGATACGCAGAGACTCACTTGCGGGTGTCGCGTTGTTGGTGGCGTTTGGAGTTGCCGGCGCAGTTTATGAGAAACGAGACGAGCCGCACGCCAGGCTGAAAGAGTTTCTTGGCAGGCAAGTGATTTTGACGGGAGTCTTGAAGGAGCCACCGGCAGTCGAAAGGGACCGGCTTTACCTCACTCTCAGCGTGGAGCGCCTGGATGTCGATGGACTTGAGCGGAATGTGTCCGGCGTAGTATCGCTTTTGGCTCACTTTAGATCAGATGACTTGAAACTGGGTTTTGGCGCGCGAGTACGCGTGACGACGACGCTCAACCGAATCGATGACTACCGCAATCCAGGCGTGTCGCCGCTGTCGGAGTATCTCGATCGCAAGGGTTATGACGCGACGGGCCTGATCAAAAGCGCGGCGGCGATCACCCGACTGGAAGACGAACATGGGTTGTCAGTCTACGCGTTGGGCACACTCTACTCGTGGCGTGAAAAGCTGCAACGCGAAATCGATACGAAGTTCGCGCCCGAGACAGCCGGAGTGCTCGATGCCGCACTGCTCGGCAATCGCTACAACCTTTCGCGCGAAACAGCGGAACGCTTTCGCGAAGGCGGCACCTTTCACGTACTGGTGATCAGCGGCCTGCACATCAGCTTCATCGGTGGAGTCGTGTTTCTTGTACTGTCCCGGCTGACGAAACGGCACGCGCTTCAGTTCGCCGTGTCCGCGGCGGTCGTATGGGCTTACTCGCTTGCGGTCGGTGCTGAGGCATCAGTCGTGCGGGCGGCGTTGATGTTTACTTTCGCAGGCGCCGGTGCGCTCCTCTTTCGCAAGTCGACTTCGTTGAATGCGCTCGGCTGCGCGGCGTTGTTTCTTTTGATTCGGAGTCCGAAAGAGCTTTTCGATCCGTCGTTTCAACTAACGTTTCTTTCGGTGCTCGCGATCGTGGTAATCGCGTGGCCACTGTGGCAGACGTGTGCAGCGATCGGCGCATGGTATCCGTCGCGTGAGACGCCTTATCCGCCGGCGTGTTCGCGGGAGCTGCGGTGGTTTTGCCAGGTGCTGTTCTGGAGCGAACACAAGTGGCAACGAGAGATTGCGCGATCATCGCATCGTTACCGGCTGTTCAAAGCACCGCTGGCGGCGCGGTTCGAAAAGTTTCGTGTGCAGGCGTGTTTGCGATATGTGTTCGGAGCGGTGGTTGTTTCCAGCGCCGTGCAGTTGGTGCTGCTGCCGTTGATGATCGTCTACTTTCATCGCCTGTCACTCGCTTCTTTAATTCTCAACATCGTCGTCAGTGTGTTGCTCGCAGTGCTGACTGCGGTGGCGTTGTTGGCGCTTCTGCTATCTCAACTCAGCCTCGCGCTAGCAGCGCCGTTGCTAAGAATGGCCGACGCCTTCAACTGGCTGATGATCCACAGCGTGGATCCGTTCACACGCAGCAATCTGGCTTCGATCCGTTTGCCGGAATACTCGAGCTGGGGCGCTTTTGTGTACGTGCTGTACTTCGTGCCTCTGCTGGCGCTCGCGTTCGCGATCGCACGTTGGCGTCCGCTGGTGTTGCGAGTTGAACGAACGAACAGATGGGTCTGGTCCGCGGCCTTTGCGCAAGCGTTACTCGTTGCGGTTATCGTCTTCCATCCGTTGAGCGCGTTACCGAACGGAATGCTACAGGTTGATTTTCTCGACGTGGGCCAGGGTGATGCAGCAGTCATAACGATGCCGGACGGCCGGACGTTGTTGGTTGACGGTGGCGGGCGGCCTGAGGTTGGCGATCCGCCATTGAAGACGGATAAGCGAAGTATCGGTGAGGCTGTGGTCTCGGAGTACTTGTGGTGGCGAGGCTTGGATATAGTCGATTACGTGCTGGCGACGCACGCTGATGCGGATCACATTGACGGCTTGAACGATGTGCTGCGTAACTTCACGGTGAATGCCGCTATCGTGGCGCGCAGTCCGCCAAATGATCCGGAGTACGCGAAGTTTGCCCAAACGCTATCGACAACCAGCACGCAGCTCGCGACGATTCAGGCCGGTGATGTTATTCGTTTTGGCGACGTGGAAATGCATGTGCTGTGGCCGCCTGCCGCTGTTCACGCAGACGAGCCTTCACGCAACAACGATTCCGTCGTGCTGCGAGTGTCATTAGGTAAGCGTTCGATTCTGTTGACGGGCGATGTTGAGAAGAGTGCTGAGCGTGCACTCGGCGAAAATGCGACCGAGTTACGAGCAGATGTCGTGAAAGTGCCGCATCACGGCAGCAAAAGCTCTTCGACACAAGGTTTCGTCGCCGCGACAAAAGCAGAGTTTGCGATCATCTCAGTCGGACAACATTCGATGTTTGGTCATCCACATCGAGAAGTAGTGGAGCGCTGGGAAGGAATTGGCGCAAGGGTGCTAACGACAGGGAAATGCGGAACGATAACTGTTACTACTGACGGCAAGGACTTAACGGTTCAACCACAAAGAAGCACAAGAAGCACAAAAGAGTAGAACGACTAAAGAGTCACAATCCCGAAAGGCAGAAAGGAGTGACTTGTGCCTCTTGTGCCTTTTTGTGGCTCAAGGGAATGCGAAGCCGTACTTTCCGAGAATCGCTTTGCCCTCTGGCCCAGTGACGAAGCTCGCAAACTCACGAGCCGCCGCTTCATTGCGCGTACTCTTGATCACCGCCAGACCTTGATCTATCGGCTGGTGCAGCTCTTCCGGAATCAGCGTCCAGTGTCCTTTGCTTTGCTGACTCAAGGACAGCGCGACGATCGCGACATCAACATTTCCAGTCTCCGCATATTGCAGCGTCTGGCGAATGTTGTCGCCATAGACCAGCTTCGGCTTGAGTGCCTCCCAAATGCCCACACTCTGGAGCGCTTGCTGCGCCGCCAGCCCATACGGCGCGTGATCGGGATTTGCGATCGCGATCCGCTTCACTTCCGGACGCGCTAAGTCCGCGACACGTTCGACCTTCAGCGGACTGTCAGCGGTAGTCCACAACGTGATTCGACCACGCGCGTAGATCGCTTTGGTGCCGGGAACGATCAGTCCCTTCTGTTCCAGTTGATCGATGTAGCCGGCGCTGGCTGCGGCAAACAGATCCATCGGCGCGCCGTTTTCGATCTGCCGCGTGAGCAAACCGGTCGAGCCGAAAACAAACACGACCTTGATCTTGTGAGTCGTTTCAAACTGGCGCCCGATCTCTTCAAAGGCATTGGTGAGATCGGCCGCAGCGGCAACCGTCAGTTCCGTTGATTGATTAGTTGTGCGACGGCAAGCCCACTCGAAAACGAGCGTTGTCAGCACCGTGAGGACGGCGAGAGAGGTGACAACAGCGCGTTTCAAGTCGGGAAATCGTTTGGTGTGTAAAGGTCTACTTGAGCACTGCCCAGCTTGTAAGTTTTAAGAACTCCGAGCGGCGGCGCGTAAACATGGACCGTGATTAGATCACGTCCGCTTACGTCGGGATTTCCAAGTTGATGAATATCAGGGACACCGGCGCCTGTGACCGTACCTTCCGGACACTCGCGACCGCTGTCGTAAGATAAACCCTGTTCTTCGTCGAAGCTAAAGATCGTTTCCTGCATCAGGCCCTGGTGAACGCGGACGACTCCATGCGAACCGTTGTGGTCATGAATCGGCGTCTTCTGGCCGGGCCGCCAACAAATGACCAGCATTTCGACCGCATCGTTCCGACAGACCCGGTGACGCCAGTAATTGCCTTCCTTGAATCCGAGATAAGGCTCCAGTTCGAGTTGGGAGATCTCGACTGTCGAAAGCCAGGAAGCTATTTCTTCGAGCGCCGGCGGGCTTGTCTGATGGTTCAGTCTTTCGATCAGCTCAGAAAACATAAGTGCACCGGTACCGTCGAGCGGTTTGGTATTGATGGGAGTTTCGGCGTTGAGCTGTGTCGACAAGAAACCGGGCTCCGAGCGGAAAATCGCGGGCGCAAGACTTATATCACAGTTATCCACGGATTACACAGAAGTCTGTGGCTTTAAGTGACACCAGCCAGCTTGAGGACACTGCCGTTCCGTATGGGAATTGAACCCGCGTTAGCGCCGTGAAAGAGAAGCAATTCACTGTGATTCAATGGAACTTCGCGGCATGGATCGCACTCTACCGCACTTCAAGGACTCAGGCGAACTCTTATTGGACCTTTATGGACGCGCGCTTTGCGTTGCCGTAGATCCTTTCTCTACTAATTGGCTTGGACCTTCGTGCTGGTAAGACTGGTTTCTGATGCTGATCATGGCGAGTTTGGGGAGAAGCCCCGATCCGCACGGTTTATTGTCGGGCGGCGTGCTTGCCTGACTGATCGTCTGCAGGACGGTACAGCAATCGCGGTGCGATCTGATCAAAAGCCTCGACGATCTCTTGCGAGTATCGACGATGCATGGCTAAACGCTCACTCTGCATGCCCGGGCCGATCTCGTCAAGATCAGGAGCGATGTCGAGCAACTCGTCATCCGTTTGCGCGGCGACGCTGCTCTGGCACGCGCGATAAAGGTCGAGCAAAACGGTGAGGTGCCTCCGGTCGAGAAACTTGTTCCACCATTTGTCCGGTACGGCGTCCCACAAGTAGCGTTCATCGAATTTGGCAAGGTTTGCACGCCAAACGGCTGCACGGCGCCAGACACAGGGGACGCAGCGGCCGCAGTGTTTCCCTCCGAATCCGCTGGCGTGGGCGCGCTTGGCGAGCAGTTGCACCTTGGAGTATCCCCAGCACGAGTTGGTCAGGCGGATGCCGGAGTGCTGTTCCTCGGGTAAGAGCGCAACGACCTCTCCCTTCGTCAATAGGGCGAAGGGATTCTCTAGCCGGATGTCGACCTCGAAGACGGTCTGAATGAGCTTGCGGAACATCGCAAAGAAGACCGGGTGGGTCGTCCGAGTGTTGAACCGCGCTTCGGAGAAGGCGACGTTCAGTGCCACTGGGCCGTTCTCATAGACGCGGATGTTGGCGATTCCCTTCGACAACGCCACCGCAGTTGCGAGCGAAAAGTAGAGGAACGAGCGGCCGTGCTGATAGAGTTCCGTCTGCGGTGCCCGTAACGCTTCCATGACGGGCAGCCCCTTTTTTGTGGTTGTGCGCACATGCACCGAATCGAACTTCCCGCTCGACTGAAGTTCGGTCAGGAGCCGCCGCTGAATCCCGGTCAGAGTGGTGGACGCCGAGTGGGAGACGAAAACAGGCGCGCGGCGCTCTTTCAGCGCCTGGGCTGCGCCGACGAAGCTGTCGAGTCCGCCCGAGAGCAAAGCAACGCATCGGTCATCGTCCGCTACACCGAACTTGGGTGAGACGTCGGCAGGCTCCGGGTGAGCGGTGAATCGGAACGCCACATCGTTGCCGGTGAGAAACGCGCCGATCCGCGCGATCGCATCGGCGTGCTTGTTCCATAGGTCCGGGTTGCGAACGGGCATCAGGAAAGCGAGATCCCTGGCGAAGAGTCCGTTTCGCGGGACGCAGATGTCCGCGAAGTAAAACGCCGTCGCGATGTCGAGCAGATCTCTGATCCGGCTGTTGAGCGTGCCGCCGCATAGCGCGAGGAGTTCCTTATCGTGCAATAAGGCCGTAGCGCCGCGTCCCCCCACGACGATCCGCGACGCGCCTCTATCGATCATCGGATGCTTCCCAAGCGGCACCTTAGCCTCCAGGCCGACGACCGTAATCGTCCGTTTCGGTCTTCGGCGCGGCGCAGGTCCGAGCTTGAAGACCTCGCGGATTGCATTGTCGACATCCTCGTCATCGGCGCATCCACTCGCATATCCGGCGGTCCATGCCCGCAAGATCTCGGTCGCGGCTCGGATCGAAGCGTGCCAGAGTCTCCGCCGCGTTTCCGCTTCGTCCTCAAGGGAGCGAAATCGGCCGTCTGTATGCCAGTGGTACCAGAAGCCGTAATCTTGCTTGAGGTCGTCGCTGCTTCCCCGCATATCCATCAGCGCGGTCTCGAAAACCATGAACGCCAGAAATCGGTGCACCAGCTCTTCCGGAGAGACGCGGCCGCTTCGACGAGTGCTGAGGACGAGCCGTCGCGTCGCTCGCTCGGCGGCGCCGCCGAGAGGAAATGACGCAGCCTGCGGCGCTTGCTGCCGGACCTCCTCCCAAACGGCGGACGGCGGTAGCTTTGCCAGCGACGCTAGCATCCGCAGGAGCACTTTCATCGTCCCGATACATGAGGAAAAAAGTTCGTCCATCCGTATGTGTGGAAGCACATCCTGGATGAGCACCTGGAGCATGTCGTCCGCTGCGGGATCAGGTTGATTCATGTTCATCCGCCACCTCCCCCGCCGCCGCTGCGTGCGCCAGGGGCCGCGTAGTCTTTGAAATGCTCGTCCGTGGCATCCCATTGCCACTGCTCGTCACCTGAGTTGTTATCCGAATTGTCGTCCGAATTATTATCTTCCGGCTGAGGGGGATGGTCTTCCGGTTTCGGACGATCCCGGTTCAAGCGGTCCCTAATCTCGTCGATCTTCTTCTTGAGGTCGATGTGAACAGGGTGCCGCTCGAATGGATTTTCACGCCTTTCCGCATGACCCTCTGGCGGCGGATGTCCCTTATCGATGGCGATCGGAGGAAGGTGCTTGAGGTCAGTCATGCCACCGACAGTGATTGGCCCGTAGGTAACGTCTACCGGAATGAAGGTCCCCACGAAGGTGTGGATGCTGATGTGCCAACCCATTTTCGTCCTCCAGGTCAGGCGGCTTTGGTGCTACCGCGCCGCCGTGGTTTCTGTTTCACTTCGAACGTTGCCAGGTGCTCCATGAATTGAAGCCTGCGCTCAAGCGCCACCGGCTCAAGGAAGAATGCGGCACACCAGCGTGAGACATTGACACGCAGGTCCTCCACGCCGAATGGATAGCTGACGCTAATGTTCGACAACTCGCCGGACTTGCGCATGAGCTTGAAGTCCTTCTGCTTTTGCAGATCGACGCCGCTGAACGCGGCGCGACTGCGGATCATCTCTTTAGGACTCGACGTCCACGCGCCGAGAACAGTCAGGCCCGGCGTTTTACTGAGTACGTGGTTGAAGTCGATCCGAACACGCGTGAGCCTGATGTCTTCTCTACAGTCATTATCGAGGCGTCTAACTGCTGCGCTTGCGAGTGCATGCGGTGCTTCGATGATGAGTACGTTGCGATCGAGGTTGTAGTACGACGCCAGCAGCGATTCCGACACCACTTCGTGAATCCGCTGGCCATGCCAGAAGCCCTCCATGGCAATGCCCTCACGATGAGTAATCTCCGCCTCGAAATAGATGGCGCCGAACTTCTTCTTCGTGAGGTCTAGCTTCGTGAAAGCCGGCTGCGTATCATGCTCGCGACAGCCACGAGGCACGTGTTCCTTGGACTCAAAGAGCATCTTCTTGTGGTTAAGCCGGGTGATCCGGAAAAGAACCATCGATTGCTTTGACATCGCGTCCGCCTCTCTGCCTCATCAGTGTTATGGATTTGCTGCATTCGCTCCGGACGGTCATACTCGGCATGGTCTCGAAATGAACTCTGAGCGATTTCCATGTTTGTCCGTCCGGCAGCCGTGGGCCGACCTGATCGTGGATGGAATCAAAGAGGTGGAGAACCGTTCGTGGTCCACCAACTTCCGAGGCTTCATCCTCATTCACGCATCGCGCACTGTAGACCATGCCGCGCTTCAGCGCGTGACGCACTTGCTCGGTATCAGTTCTGCCTCGGAGTACCGCCCGGTGATCGGCGCCATCATTGGGTATACAGAGATCATCGATTGCGTTATGCGCCATCCGAGCCGTTTTTTCGAAGGTCCCTACGGCTTCGTTCTTGCCAATTCGCAACGCTTCCCCTCAGCTATTCCGGCGCGCGGTCAACTCGGTATCTTCGAGGTCCCGGCGGGAATCATTCGTGAGCGCGATTACGAGTTTCCCGGAGCACTTGCGCGACTACGATCATGAATGTTTGGCTTGGCGCTCCGACTGGATGCCATTCTCAATTTGGCCTACTTGGCTTTTGGGCAGGCAAATCCCGAAATTCCAGGCATTCTGACGAATGCGCATCTATTTCCCTACTTGATTCCCAGGAAGAATTACAACGTAATGTCAGGCGAGGACTTGGAATTTATGAGTTTATCGCTTGATCGTCGACGAGCGCGTTATACGCCTTGACGCAAAACAAGTCAATTAAATTTGGCTGTGATTAAATTTGGGCTGTGAGATCTGGCTGTGAGTGAAGGTAGCGCCTTGCGAGATTCCGATTGTTGATCCTGAGTTACTAGCGTCCCGTACGGGAATCGAACCCGTGTCGCCGCCGTGAAAGAGAAGCGATTTACAGGAATTCAAAGGAAACCTGCGGCATGGATAGCACCGTAAGGTAGTCAAAGTTACTCTAAGGGATCGTTATTGGACGCTTAATGGGACACGCGCGGAAATCTCAGCTATGCAGTTTTGTTTGTGCGTTCGACCGAACTCACCCCCACATCCTGCACTCTTTACACTGCCAAACAATTTAGATTTCATCACGCGAACAATACGGCGTTGACCTGCTGTTTCGATTGCAATATCTAAGTTACGTAAGCTCAGATTGCCATACTCTTATGAACGCATGAAAAGAACCATTGCGCATATTGACATCGGCGAAACCGCATGCCTATAGTCGTGGTCAGGTGATGTAATGTTTGACCGACGCTCACTCAGGATTACGGCTGTTGCAGTTTTAGTCGTAGCTCTTGTCGCGCTCGTCGGTACCCTAATCAATAGGCGCAGCGGCCAACCTTCCCCTATTGCCCACGCACAACAGCCACCGGTCGAACCGGGATCAATTGACGATCTGGTCCAAAGGGCCAACGCCAATGGGGACCACTCAGCAACGCTTCCCATTGAGATCATGCATGAGGACGTAGACGGGTTCGATGACGCGAGGACGCATTACAGCATTGTGGTGGCCGACGCGGTTTCGAAGCAAAGTTTTGCTATTAGTGCTTACAGCATTGAAACGTGGTTCAAGTTTACGGTAACGGAAACCATACTAAGCACTGGCCCGCACATCTGTGTCACTGGGGCTTGTTCATTACCAGCAGGCCTTCCCGCGGCGGGTTCCAATGAGTTATGGCTGTCAAAGGCAGGCGGCACCATTGAAAGAAATGGTGTCACTGTTAATTTCGAGTGGAATGAGTTTCCAGATTTCAATATCGGCCAGAGATATGTTCTGTTCATTGATATGAATCAGAGCACGAGGGTTGGTGCGAACGCGTTAGGTCCAGTGGGAGTGTTCATGCTGGACAACAACGGCATCATGGCGGCTGTTCTCGGTGAAGACACCAACTTAAAGTCGGATATCTCTTCTCGTTTTGGAAATTCCCTCAGCCAACTTAGAAACGCAATTAATCCTCCTCCACCACCGCCCTCAGGATGCGATCCCGCCGCAGAACAAGCATGCAATGCCAGAGGCGGGGGGTATTATTGGGATGATTCCACTTGCCAGTGTGCTTTTGATGTTTGCATCCCTAAACCCTGGCTTTGCCCATAAACCGGCGAGTAAGGTCCGATGAAGTTTTTCGGCTCAAAACTGGCGACACCTCGTCGTCTCGCGCCGATATGGTTACTACTGGTGCTAACCGGTTTTGCACAGGCGGTCGATTGTCCAAGATGCCAAAAAAACAAGCTACCAATGGCTGGTCATGGAGCGGCAGTTGATGGTTCCGGCCGGCTAAATGTCAACGTACAGATTGCATTTAGCGGTACTGTCTCATGGTCAGATCCGGCAACAGGAAATACCAACAGCAACATATGGAATGGTGTTCAGGGTGCAGCTCTTGATTGGAATAATGCAACAACGTCAACAGGCCAAGCCACCAATTATAATTTCAATTTAAATCAAGGCGCTGCTGCCGGGGACGTAGATGTTCGGATTGTGCAGGACAGTCCCGGAGGCACCGCGATCGCTTCTACTGAGGCCACTGACAACCATGATGGCACCTTTGGACCTCCTTACACCATCAAACTGCCGCCGGCTGCCGCGAGTTGGCCACCTAATTATCTGCTAGCAGTAATAGCCCACGAACTCGGTCATACGTTAGGTTTAGGACATGCCTACAATAATATCGCCACGTGTGGGCATACGATCATGAACCACGCGTCCGCAACTGGTGCAGTTATTACTGGGTCCGTTCAGGCTCAGGATGTGGCCACGGCGAACAAGCATTACAATAATCGTTTGAACTGTACTGCAAACTATGGATCTCCTACTCTGTCATTCAGTGGCGGCTATACCGATCCAAACCCGCGTTATTACTACCCTTACACGTGTTATTACTACTACGACGCTTACGATATCTACTATCAGTGTGACTGCCGAGAGAACGGGCAATATGCTTTCACAGTGTATGTGCTTGAAGATGTAATTTGCTTTTGATTCACAACTGGACCACGATTATGACGCATAAGAGGGTTATCGCAGCAATACTTTTTACCTTGGCAGTTCCTGTCCTCATTAGTGTTTGGGTTGTGCGAGGCG
Organism: Pyrinomonadaceae bacterium; assembly: GCA_036506775.1. Classification (GTDB taxonomy): domain Bacteria; phylum Acidobacteriota; class Blastocatellia; order Pyrinomonadales; family Pyrinomonadaceae; genus PSRF01. The sequence continues at coordinate 28,328 of DASXRE010000089.1, forward strand.
TGATCAGATCGCAAGGAGACGATCAAACTCTCAGGGAGAAGGCAAAGAAGCAGGGAGTCTTTCGCGAGCTTCAGCAACCGAAGAGCACAACTGTGTACGCCGATTTAGCGGATCTGGTAAACAACAGTGCCGCAGTAATCATCGGCACTGTTCAGAAAAACACTCCTGTCCTCTCAACTGATGGCAAGAGTCTTTCGCTCGATTATGCAATCACAGTCGAATACGTTTACAAAGGCCGTATTAAAAGAGGTACTACGATTATCGTAAGCCTGCCAGGCGGCAGAATGAAGTTCGAGGACGGCAGCATAGCCGAGATCATGACGCCATGGTTCAAGAAAATGCAAAACGGCAAGACCTACGCGCTCTTTCTACAGCCTGAAGGTGGCAGCAGTCGGTTTATTACCACGGGCGAAGCTCAAGGTGTCATTGAAATTCCTACTACTCCTGAAGATAGAACCGTTAAGACTCACTCGGGCTTACCGAATCAAACGATCCGAAAGTATAACGGACAGGATGTGAAAGTTTTTTTCAGAGAACTTCGGCAGGTCACAGGCAAGCCCCTCTAAAGTTGAAGTGAGGTCAACAGGCGTACTCACTTGCCTTTCAAATGGTCATACCTTTACTCAAAGCTCACGGAGCTTGTTTTCCTGCTTAGTTGTAATGGTGCCTCGAGTGTACGGCGATACAACTTTTGAGCCATCTTGTGGAAGTTCGTGTGTGGATAAAGCCTGCAATCGCTAGATCCAGAGCGGCGATTGCATCTGGTATTCCTTTTCAACCGCGTTGGAGAGATTGCTTTGTCGCAATGAGTTGATAAGCGAGAGTAAGGGTCGCCCAATTTTCCCGTCTAGCATGCGTGAAATCAAAAAGAGGACAGTCATCTGCCCTTTCACCACGCAGAACCGACGCTCTAAAACCTACACCCCGAGGCGAGTGATATTGCTGGCGTCCCGTACGGGAATCGAACCCGTGTCGCCGCCGTGAAAGAGAAGCGACCTATTGTAATTCAACGGAACTTAGCGGCATGGATAGCACTTTACCGCACTTCAAGGAATCCTCAAGACCGTTATTGGACGTTTAATGGACGTTCCCGCTAAATGGTTCCTTCGTACCTGGCTCGTTGCACCGGACAGATTCCAAGCAAAGGTCAAAACCCAATCACTGCCCGGCGAAGGTCGGCCAATTCAGGAGGAAGATTCGGCGCCAAGGCGCGCGTACGTTATTAACCGTTTTGTTCTGGCGGTGGGTTAACGACTACCGCTGCGGCTGGTGCCGGCGGCGCTGGCGGAATTATCACTTGCGGCGCCGGCGGCTTATTCGCGTTCGCGTCCACGGCCTTTGACGTAACGTATGATCCGCCGCTTATACCCAGCAGGGCCAGGATTCCGCCAGGAATTGATGTTGGAAATGCCGGCGGATTGGCGCTCAAGACAATGAGAAACAGACCGAGCGCAATCACGAACGTAAAAATCAGGAACTGAAAGCGCGAAAGACTTGCATCCCCGTCGGCGCCGGCGATCAAGTACATGAGGTCGATGTCGCCCTTGATCATTTTATAGATAATCGCGAGCGCAAACGCCGCAATGAGGACCGTTATAATCCAGCCCATAACGAGCGCCAGAAAGTGAAAGTTGGGATCTTGCTGAATCGCTATTGGTGTCTGCAACAGAAGCAACATTGTGAGTCTCCGTTTTCTATTGATTCCTATTTCGGTTCAGAGCTGAACAACGATAAGACCCCCTTGGCACCGAGAAAAACCGAGTGACTACCGCCGAGCATTAAGAGCCATTTGGTTTCAATTTCAGGAAATTTGCGCAACTCAATAACCTGAGAGAGAACGTAAAAAGCCATTGCTAGTGTAAATAGAAGTAGTTGCACGCGCGCCGCACTGACCCCGCCAAGTCCCGCTTTTGTCTTTTCGCATAGCAGGCCGCGCGTTTTGATTCCGCCCGTCAAAAGCTGATAGGCGATCACACCTGCGAACACAGCTAACAGGATTCCGATTTCGTATCTTGCGAAATTAGCCAGCAGCGTCATTTCATTCCGTCCCAGTGTGCTGAGGAGTTTTGACGTTGAGAACAGCGTTGCAACCGTTAGACCTGAGGGCGATCTCGCGACCGGTTCGTGAGCGCTCGCCGCCGTGTTGCAGCGCCTCACTTAACAACCTAAAAAACGTAGGAGCCAATCAAAGGCCTTGGGACAGGCGGCTTATACTCTGGAATACGTCCGCTGTCAATATTCATTTGTCGCCATATTCATTTGTCGCCATATTCATTTGTCGCCTATTCATTTGTCGCCTATTCATTTGTCGCCTTGTGTTGTTAGCAAGTGAAGATGTCCGGCTTTTGTAGCAAGTGAAATGTCCGGTTTTGGTTTGACCATTTTCCATTGGCATCAGGCCGCTTTTTGCCGCTACGTAATTTTTGAAGTTAGTGCATTACGCGAAAGAAAATACTGCTTGATCATTTAAGGCTGCATTTGGTAGCTTGGGTTTGCGTTAACGCACGCCTCGGCGCCCTCAAACCTCATCGTCTCAACAACCGACGGGGATCTCAAATGCCACAACTCGTAAAGCTGCTGCTGTTATTAGTCCTCCTTTGTCTCCTGCCCTCTATATCGATCGCTCAAAAATCGGGACACAGAACGCGCAGGCCATCGCCGCCGCCGATCATCTGCAAAATTGCATCCGTCCCGAACGGCATGGTTGTCGTTGGTTACAAGCGCAATTCAGCTTGCCGCGAGGGGTCTGAGTTGTTGGTAAAGCGGCCCGAAAACGGCGACATCATCTGCGCCGAGTCACCTGTGCCACCGCAATTCTCCATTGCCACAGAGACCCAGGGAGACTTGGTTGGAACTTGCCCGAACAAAGCGTTCCTAATTCAAGGTAAGGGCGATTCCGTTATTACGTCACCGCTCGTCGATGACAGCCCCATCGGTCGCGCGTTCGCAAATGGAGCAAGCGACATACAAGTCGAAGGCGAGGGCACGGTCATTCGCGTTCTGCCAGACGATCTGAATGGGCCGCGACACCAACGATTCATTGTTCAGCTTGCGTCGGGACAGACACTGCTGATGACACACAACATCGACATCGCCCCGCGAATCGACGGACTTAAGGTAGGCGACAGCGTCCGCTTTAGCGGCAAGTATGTCTGGAACGAAAAAGGCGGGGTGATCCATTGGACGCACCATGACCCGCAAGGTAGGCATGTCGCAGGTTGGGTAAAACACAATGGCAAGACGTATCAGTAATTGACGGCGCGCAGGCGCTGACACCGACTTAGCAAGGCACTCATAACAACCAGCCACACCACGGGAAAAGCCCGCTATGTCGCAAATAATTATCCCGAGAAACTTGGGGTCACGAACTTGATTCAGTTTTTAGAAGACGAAGTCTGAATCTCGGATTATGACACTAACCCGTGGATTAACTGTTTCACTCCTCCACAACACCCATTTCGTCCCACTCGGCGACCATCTCGTAAGCGCGTCCGAGCACCGGCCGTGGGCGCGAGCCGTCCGCCTGTCCAATCAGTCCTTCGCGCTCCATAACGTCGAGAATTGCGGCGGCGCGGCCGTAGCCGATGCGCAGACGACGTTGCAGCACGGAAGTCGAGGCGCGTTTCATCTCGACGCAGATCCGCAGCGCTTCTTCGAACAGTTCGTCGTGTTCGCCCTCACTTGCGGTAAGTCCGAGGGCTTCTTCGTCTGTCTGCGTGATGGTTTCGTCGTACGACGGTGGTCCCTGGGCCTTGATGTGCGACACGATGCGGCTGATTTCCGTCTCGTCAATGTAGGCGCCGTGCACGCGAATCAGGCGTGACGTGCCCGGCGGAAGGAAGAGCATATCGCCGCGTCCGAGCAGTTGTTCGGCTCCGTTTGTATCGATAATGGTGCGCGAGTCGATTTTCGATGAAACGCGGAAAGAGATTCGCGACGGGAAGTTTGCTTTGATGAGACCGGTGATAACGTCGACTGAAGGTCGCTGCGTCGCGAGGACCAGGTGAATACCGACGGCGCGCGCCATCTGCGCAAGTCGCGTGATCGACTCTTCCACTTCGCGTCCGGAAGTCATCATGAGATCGGCCAGTTCGTCGATGATGATGACGATGTACGGCAAAGGCTTCCATGGTTCGCCTTTATCGTCGTACTCCTTGATCAAATTGCGCCGCATGATCTCGGTGTTGTAGCCGTCGATGTTGCGCACGCCCCAGCCGGCGAGATCGCGGTAGCGCCGCTCCATCTCCGCCACAGCCCACTTGAGTGAACGTGAAGCCAGCTTTGGATCGACGATGATCGGCGTCGCGAGATGCGGAATGTCTTCGTAGAGTCCCAGCTCGAGCCGTTTGGGATCGATCAGGATGAACTTCACTTCATCCGGCCGCGCGCGATAAAGAATCGAGACGATCAACGCATTCACGCCGACTGACTTGCCCGCGCCGGTTGTACCCGCGATCAGCAAGTGCGGCATCTTGGCGAGATCGGCGATGTAGTTCAGGCCGTCGATCGTTTTGCCGAGTGCGATTGTCAGCTTCGAACCGGATTCATTAAAGGCGCGCGACTCGAGCACTTCACGCAGAAAGATCGTTTCGCGGCGCGGGTTTGGCACCTCGATGCCGACGTGTGGTTTGCCAGGCATACGGTCGATGCGAACCGACTCGGCTTTCAAAGCGAGACAAAGATCGTCGACCAGCGACACGACGCGCGAGTATTTCACGCCCGGATCGGGCTTGAACTCGTAAGTGGTGACGACTGGACCAGGACAGATGTGTTTGATCTGGCCCGTAACGTTGAACTCTTTGCACTTCTCAGCGAGACGTGTCGCGAGGCTGAGTAACTCTGCGTCAGCCTGTTCGCTGTGTGGCGGAGCTTCGTTCAGGAAGTGAAGCGGCGGCAGGACGTAGTCTGTGTAGTCAGTTCGGCGCGCATCGAACGGGAGCTTGCTGGTTGCCGGAGCTTCAGTCTTTATGCGCAGCACTGAAGCGCCTTTCACCATCTCTTCGACTTCTTCGTCTTCATCCGCAACATCGACATCACCGCTCGTGATGATTGAACGTTTGCTTGATGGACGGCTCGGAGTGATTGTCGCGGGAGCCGAAGCGGCACTTGCGCTGGCAGCAGCGGCTGCGGCTACCGGCGCCTGCGGTGCGGCTGTCCTCGTTTCACCACGAATGACCGGAACAGTTTCAGCCGCAGGCGCGACCGGTTCCTTCATGAAGTCTGCGACTCGCTCCGTCGCGCTGAGATTCAACGTCTGCTTCAGTGAACCGCGTGCAGCTTCGCGTTCGGCTTTGAGCGCGGCCTTTGTTTCTCTCCGTTTTTGTGCGAGCTCGCGACGGGTTTCTCGCCACACTTTGAAACGCTCGGGAATTCGGCCCACGAAAGCAAAGCGCGAAGCGATGGCGTTGGCGATGAGTTCATACAGTCGAATGAAGGAGAAGTTGGTGGCCAGTAAGACTCCAGTCGCCGCGATTGCCACGAGCAACACGGTCGCGCCGACGTTGCTGAGTCCGCTCGCCAGTCCCTGAGCGACGACAGCACCGAGCAGACCACCGGGTTGCACGCTGGAGTCGAACAGGGGTTTCAGATGCGAGATTGAGAGTAAGGCGGAAGCCGCGACCACGAGCACCACGAGTCCGACGATGCGTGTCCACGGATGATGGATCGTGTTTCGCCGCAAACGGCGCCACGCAGCGGCAAAGAGCAGCAGCGGTAACAGAAACGAAGCGAGGCCGATGAACTGAAATGCGGTAGCTGCAACGTTGGCGCCGATCGCTCCGGCCCAGTTGTGAGTGTCGCTTGTTCCGGCTGAGTTCCACGAAGGATCGTTTGGATAGAAGGCCGCGGAAATCAGACAGAGCGCGAGCAGCAATCCGATTGCGAGAAGTGCGATCGCCAGAATCTCGTTGGCGCGAGACGCGCGCGGTAAAATCACGCGCGGCCGCTCTTCAATGTGTGTTGTTGACATGCAAACTCCAAAGATCAAACTTTTGCTTCGCCACCGGGAGGCACAAAAAGCACAAAGTCAAAACTCTATGCGGCCTTGCGGGCCAGCAAGTAGGCTTTGATGAAGTCGTCAATGTCTCCACCAAGCACGGCGTCAACGTTACCTCGTTCCAGTTTGGTGCGAGTGTCTTTCACCAGTTGATAAGGTGCTAGCACGTAGCTTCTGATTTGCGATCCGAATGAAATGTCGGCTTTGTTTGCTTCGAGTTCAGCGGTTTCGGCGCGTCGCTTCTCCAGCTCGAGTTCGTAAAGACGGGAGCGCAGGACCTGCATCGCGACTGCGCGGTTCTGATGTTGTGAACGCTGGTTTTGACAGGAGACTACGATTCCGGTCGGCATGTGCGTGATGCGCACGGCGGAATCGGTGGTGTTGATGTGCTGACCGCCGGCGCCTGTGGCGCGATAGGTGTCGACGCGCAAGTCTTTATCGTTGATTTCTACTTCGATGTCTTCGTCAATTTCGGGGTAGACAAACAAGGAAGCGAAAGAGGTATGTCGCCTCGCCGCCTGATCAAACGGCGAGATCCGCACGAGCCGGTGCACTCCGGCTTCGGCGGCAAGCAGCCCGTAGGCATACTCGCCTTCAACTCTGAACGTCACGCTCTTCAGCCCAGCTTCCTCGCCTGGTTGATACTCGAGGATCTCGGTCTTGAATCCCCGTTGTTCAGCCCACTTGAGATACATGCGCAGGAGCATCTCGGCCCAGTCCTGCGATTCGGTACCACCCGCGCCCGGGTGAATGGTGCAAATAGCATTGCGTCGATCGTTGTCGCCCGCCAGCAGCATCTCTGTTTCTGCCTGGCTCAGGTCGTGTTCGAGTTGCGTCAGCAGCGACTGCAATTCGTTGATCGAAGTCTCGTCTTCTTCAGCAAACTCAAAGAGCACGCCGGCATCGGCGAGTTGCGATTCAAAATGTTCCTGGCGCTCTATCTTCTTTTCCAGCCGGCTGCGATCTTGCAACAACTTTTGTGCGGCTTCCTGGTCACTCCAGAAATCAGGCGCGGACGCCTGCGCTTCGATCCGGCTCAGTTCCTCACGGCTGGCCGGAACATCAAAGAAACCTCCCGAGCTGCTCTACGCGCGCGCGAAGGTTGTCGTACGAAGCTCTCAATTCCTGGATTGAAACGATGTCGCTCATCTAGCTAA
>DASXRE010000090.1:0-9423 GCA_036506775.1 Pyrinomonadaceae bacterium
CTGGTCCAGATGCGCGCTCAAGTTATTCGTTATCGCCTCAAGCGCACCTTCGGTTTTCGCAGACAACGGAAGCACCTGCCATGCTCGTTTACTCGCACTGCCTGGCTCCGGCTCCGGTGCTTCTTCAACTATCACGTGCGCATTGGTTCCGCCGATGCCAAACGAGCTCACGCCCGCGCGTCGCGGAGTGCCATTGCGCTCCCACGACCGCAGGCTCGCATTCACGTAAAAAGGTGAGTTCGCGAAGTCGATCTCCGGATTGGCTGTCTGGTAATGCAGCGATGGCGGCAACTCATGGTGTTTCAGTGCCAGCACCGTCTTGATCAATCCCGCTACTCCCGCGGCCGCATCAAGATGCCCGATGTTGCTCTTCACAGATCCGAGCGCACAGTAGCCTCGTTGCTTCGTGCTCGCACGAAACGCCTGCGTCAGTGCTGCCGCCTCGACCGGATCGCCAAGCGGCGTCGCAGTTCCGTGTGCTTCAACATAACTGATCGAGTCGGCTGTCACCCTGGCAATCGTTTGCGCCTCGGCGATCACTGCCGCTTGTCCTTCCACACTCGGCGCGGTGTAGCCGACCTTCGTAGCGCCATCGTTGTTGATCGCCGAACCACGAATTACTGCTTCGATCCGGTCGCCATCACGCAGTGCATCTTCGAGGCGTTTCAGCACAACGATCCCGAGGCCGTTACCACTCACCGTACCTTTCGCCTGGGCATCGAACGTGCGACAGTGTCCGTCAGGCGAGACCACGCCACCTTCCTGGTACACGAAACCCGACTTCAACGGCAAAGTGACTGAGACGCCGCCCGCCAGCGCCATGTCACATTCTCCGTTGAGCAAACTCTGACAAGCGACATGCACGGCAACTAAAGACGTCGAGCAGGTCGTCTGCACATTCACGCTCGGGCCTTTGAGATCGAGTTTGTAAGAAACTCTGGTAGTGAGGTGGTCTTTATCATTCGAGAGAATCGCCTGGAAAGCGTTGAAGGTTTTGAGAACGTTGCGATTCAAATAGATGTTCAGGAGGTAAGTGTTCATGCTGAGACCGGCAAACACACCGATCGCACCGTTGTATTTCTCCGAGTCGTAACCCGCAATCTCCAACGCTTCCCACGCGCACTCCATAAACAAACGCTGCTGCGGATCGGTGATGGCAGCCTCGCGTGGCGTGAAACCAAAGAAGTGCGGATCGAACATCTCCGCGTCTTCGACACAAGCTTTTGCCTTCACGTAATTCGGATCGTTGAGCTGCAACTGGTTCACGCCGGCGGCCAACAGCTCCTCATCGGAGAAGAAGCTGATCGACTCGACTCCATCGCGCAGGTTGGTCCAGAACTCTTCCACGTTGCGCGCCCCCGGAAACCGGCCCGCCATACCGATCACCGCCACAGCATCTTTTTGCTCCAGTGAGTCCGTATTGCTCATCTCAGCTTTCTCCCGCGGCCTTGCGCATCTGCCTGCGCCGGCTCCGCAACTCTCTGCGTGTTTCTGCTCGCTCGACACCCTGTTCAGCAGATGACTCTTCCGTGTAACCGTTGCTGATGTATTTCGCCATCGCGGCAATAGTGGGAAACTGAAACAACTCGAACAACAACAAGTTCTTTTCAAACTTCGTGCGCAGCTTTCCGTGAACCCGTACTGCCTGCAACGAGTGTCCGCCGAGATCGAAGAAGTTGTCGTTGACACCGGCGTTCTCGATGCCGAGTACTTCCTGCCACACTGCGGCGATGTCGCGCTCGATCGCGCTGCGCGGCGCGATGTACGCAGACGACAACTCAGGACGTTGTGAATCAGGCGCCGGCAGTGCTTTGCGATCGACTTTCCCGTTCGCTGTCAGCGGGAGCGCATCCAGCTTCATCCACGCAGAAGGCACCATATAGTCGGGCAACCGCTCGTGCAGGTAATTGCGCAACTCACTCGTTTCTGCATCACCGACGACATAAGCGACGAGCCGCTTATCACCGCCCTCTTCACGCGCGACGACAATCGCGTCGCGCACCGCGTCATGACGGCACAGAACGGCTTCGATCTCGCCGAGCTCGATCCGGAAGCCACGCAGTTTCACTTGCTGGTCCACGCGCCCGAAAAATTCGAGTTGACCATCGGGCAAATAGCGACCGCGATCGCCGGTTCGATAGAGACGAGCGCCGGGAACAGTCGAATATGGATTCGGCACGAAGCGAGCAGCAGTGAGGTCCGGACGATTGAGATAAGCCCGGGCGAGACCCTCGCCGCCGGCATAGATCTCACCCGGAACACCGAGCGGCGCGGGACGCATGTTTTCATCGAGGACGTACACCTGCACGTTCGCCAACGCCCGCCCGATGGTTGGCTTGCGACCGTCCGGTGCGCATTCAGCGATGCTGATGCAGACCGTGTTCTCCGTTGGTCCATATGCGTTGCAGAAGAGCCGCCCATTTACCGCCCAACGGAGGACCAGTTCGGCCCAGCAGGCTTCACCCGCGACGATTATCGTGCGCAAAGCCGGAAACTCTTCCGGCGGCAGCAGCGCGAGGACGGAAGGCGGAAATGTAACGGTCGTGATCGCGTGGTCGCGCAGCAACGAGATCAAACGTTCACCCGGCATCAGGTCTTCTCTCGGCGCAATCACAAGGGTCGCGCCCCGAAGAAGCGCCATCGCAAACTCAGTCACGGAGGCGTCGAAGCTGAGCGCCGCGAACTGCAACACACGACTCGACGGTTGCACGTTGAAGGCGCGGATCTGCGCGGTTGCCAGGTTGCACAGGCCGCGATGAGCTATGACGACGCCTTTCGGTGTGCCGGTCGAGCCTGAGGTGTAAATGACGTAGGCGGCGTTTTGGGGGGTGGTGTTGCTGTCGAGATTTTCCGAGGATGCTTCAGTCTCGGATTTGTCTAAATTGATGATCGTGCCGCTGAAAGGTGGCAGGTGTTCGACGAGATGCTCTTGCGTGAGCAGCACCTGGATACCCGAGTCGTCGATCATGAATGCAAGACGATCGCGTGGATAAGCCGGATCGAGTGGAACAAAGGCGCCGCCTGCTTTCAGTATGCCGAGAATGCCAACCACCATCTCGATCGAACGCTCAAGACTGATCCCCACGAGCGTTTCCGGACCGACACCCAGCGACCGCAGGTGATGCGCGAGGTGGTTCGCACGGCTGTTCAGTTCGTGATAGCTCAGCGTCCGATCGCCAAACACAACCGCTTCCGCATCAGGCGTCTGCTCAACCTGCCTTTCAAAGAGTTGGTGGAAACACGTCTCGTGCGGAAAGTCGCGCGCGGTGTCGTTCCACTCAACCAGCACCTTGTGTCGTTCAGCATCGTCAAGGAACGGCTCCGTTTCGAGCGGACCAAACGTATCGCGTGCCATTGCAGCAAGCACGCGCTCGTAGTAACCGCGGATCGCCTCTCCCTGTGGATCACTCACCTTCGCCGGATCCACTGCGATGCGCAACCTAATCCGCGGGGTGAGAATATCCAACATGAAGCCTGCATTGAGAGTGAAATTAGTTTCTTCGTAACCCTTCGGCTGATCGCGGAGGATCTGCACGTCACCTGGCCCCAGCACACCGTCAAGCACGTGAAAGTGAACGTAATTGAATGTGGTTTCGAAGAACGACGGCGTGTTGAGTTGCTCCTGAATCGCGGGCAACGGGTAACGCCTGAAGGGCAGCAGGTTTCGCTCTGCGTTAAAGGTGTCGCGCACAAACTCGGTCCAGTTTCGCGCCCCCATACGCTGGCGAAACGGAACGACGTTGAGAAACAGACCGCGAATCAACTCGCCATCCGTCTCTTCGGGCCGCCCGTTGCAAACCAATCCGGTGATGACGTCTGACTGGCCCATCACGAGGCTCATCACTTTTAGATGTGCCGCGAGCAACACGCACTTGAGCGGCACAGCAGCATTCACCGCCAGCCGGTGCAAGCCTTCTGAGACCTCGTCAGGCAGGTGGACCTTCAGCTTTCGCGCACTCTTAGGACCTGTCGCACTCGACTCAGCCGGCCACGGCGCGATCTCCGTCACAGTCGAATCGCTCAAGCTGTCTTGCCAGAAATGCCTGCACTCCTCTGATTCGAGGCTGGCCCGTTCGAGCGCGATGAAATCACGGAATGAAGTCGCGAATGGTTTGTACTCGGGAAGCGGCTCGTTTCTGAGCAACGCAAAATGGGTCTGGAAGATCTCTGCCAGTGTTGACTGCAAGCTCCATCCGTCGAGAATTGCGTGCAACTCAGTCAACGTGAACTGGAACGTCTCGTCTGTTCGCCGGTGAATGCGGAAGCGCAGCAACGTCGGACGCGACAGGTCAAACAGGTTTCGCTGCTCGCTTTCCGTGTAACTTTTCATTACTTCCTGTTGGTCCGCCGCGGAAAGCTGTCGCAGATCTTCAAACTGCACCGGCAATTCTGCTTCCTTGTGGACCAGTTGCAGTGGTTCTGAGTAGCTCGATAGATTGAACGATGTCCGCAGTACATTATGTCGCGCCACGACCCGCTTTACAGCTTCGACAAAAAACTCTTCGTTCAAACGCGCCTTGAGGTGAAAGCTGTTGATGTTGTGATAAACCGAAACGCCCGGCGTCGCTTCAAGGTGATAAAGCATGCCTAACTGGAGCCGCGAGAGCGGGTAGGCGTCGACAACATCCGCCGGCAGTTTCTGCCTGTCTTCATCCTTCACCAGGCTGAACGGTTCGGTCCGCCGGCTTTGTCCTGATGTAACTTCTTCAGAGTCAATAGCGCGGGCGAGCTCGCGAATCGTTTGATACTGGAATAACTGCTGTAGCGAAAAACTCAACCCGCGCTCTTTCGCAAGACTCAACACCCGCACGCTGCGAATCGAGTCGCCGCCGAGCGCGAAGTAGTTGTCGCACACTCCGACGCGCTCAACTCGCAACACTTCTTCCCACACACCAGCGAGAATCCGCTCCGCTTCCGTCTCAGGTGCGACGTATGCCCCGCCGAGATCGAGTCGTGAGTCTTCCGGCGCCGGCAATGCACGTCGATCCACTTTACCGTTCGTCGTCAGAGGCAGCCGTTCGAGCAACACGAACGCCGAAGGAACCATGTACTCCGGCAGTCGCTCTTTCATGTGACTGCGCAGATCGCTGACAGTCAGCACCTGCTCGTCGGCTCCCACAACGTAAGCCACGAGGCGCGTTTCGCCATCGTCATCACGCGCGATCACTACGCTCTCACTCACGTCTTTGTGCTGCGCGAGCACCGCTTCAATCTCGCCCAGCTCGATCCTGAAGCCACGCACTTTCACCTGTCGATCAACGCGGCCGAGATACTCAAGCTCACCATTTGCGAGATAGCGCCCGCAATCGCCCGTGCGATAGAGACGCGTGCCTTCTTCGTCCCACGGATGCGTAACGAAGCGCTCGGCGGTTAGCGCTGGTCGTTGCAAATAACCACGCGCGAGGCCGGCGCCACCAACGTACAACTCGCCGGGCACGCCGATCGGCACGGGCTTCCGCGCCGCGTCGAGCACGTAAATCTGCAAGTCAGGAATGCGTTCGCCGATCACGCTGCCAGTCGCAGTCAACAGATCGCTCTCGCGTATCGGACGGTAAGTGACGTGGACTGTCGTTTCAGTGATGCCGTACATGTTGACGAGCAGTGGTTGCTCGTCGCCGTGCCGTACAAACCATGGTCCAAGACTTTGCAACTCGAGCGCCTCGCCGCCAAAGATGACGAACCGCAAAGCCAGCGGCGGAGTCTCTGCAACGTTGGGCCAACTGCTCTGCTCAGCCTGCATGAGTTGACGGAAAGCCGAAGGAGTTTGATTGAGCACCGTCACGCGCTCTTTGAGAAGCAACTGATAGAACGCTTCGGGTTGGCGACTGACGAGATACGGCACGATGACAAGACGTCCGCCGTAAAGCAGCGCGCCCCAGAGCTCCCAAACTGAGAAGTCGAATGCGTAAGAGTGAAAAAGCGTCCAGACGTCGTTGGCGTCGAAGTTGAACCACTTGCGAGTCGCAGTAAAGAGACGAACGACATTCGAATGCGTGACGACAACGCCTTTGGGAGTTCCGGTTGAGCCTGATGTGTAGATAACGTAAGCCGGACTTTCCCCGCGGGGACGCAGAGGCGCATCACCGCTCTCTCTTTGCGCCTCTGCGCCGTTACGCGAGGAAAGCTCGTCAATGCAGACCGCTTGTACTGCCCGTAGCTCCGGCAACCTGTCAACCAACCGTCGCTGCGTCAGCAGCACCGGCGGTTGCGCATCGTCGAGCATAAACGCAAGCCGCTCTTTCGGGTGTTCAATGTCGAGCGGCACGTAGGCGCCACCGGCTTTGAGGATACCGAGCACTGCTACCACCAACTCGATCGAGCGCTCCATGAAAATGCCAACCAGTGTTTCTGGTCCAACGCCGAGCTCGCACAGGTGCTGCGCAAGCCTGCTCGCCCGCGCATTCAATTCACTATAAGTCAACTTCTCATCTTCGAGGACAAGCGCGATCTGATCGGGTGTGCGTTGGACCTGTCCCTCAAACAACTCATGTAGCAGTTGCTCGGGCTCTGTGTTTGGTGAGACTTCGTTCCAGTCGTACAGCAGTTGCCGCCGTTCCGCGTCACTCAACAGCGGCACATCCAGGATTTTTTTGTCCGGGTCAGCGACGACCGCCGAAAGCAGTCGCTGGTAATGACCAAGCAAACGCGTGATCGTCGTGTCGTCAAAAAGATCGGTGCCGTACTCCAGCGAACCGCTGATGTTGCCATTGCGCTCAAACAGCTCAAACAGGAGGTCAAACTTCGCGGTCCGGCGCTGGACATCCAACGATGTGAGTTTCAGACCGGGCAGATCGATTACCTGCGCGGGGGGCGTGTTATGCAACGCGAACACAACCTGAAAAAGAGGTGTGTGGCTGAGGCTTCGTTCGAGCTGCAACTCTTCCACGATCTTTTCAAACGGCACATCCTGGTGCGCCTGCGCGTCCAGCACCACCGAGCGCACGCGTTCGAGCAACTCGCGGAACGTTGGATTGCCGCTGAAATCGGTGCGTAACACGAGTGTGTTGACGAAGAAGCCAATCAAGCTCTCGGTCTCAACGCGGTTGCGGTTCGCGATGGGTGAGCCAACTACGATGTCCGTCTGTTCCGTGTAACGGGTAAGCAGTGTTTGCCATGCGGCGAGCAGCAACGTGAAGAGCGTCACACCTTCCGTGCGTGCCAGCGCGATCAGCGATTCTGAGAGATCGCGTGGCAGCGCGAAACTCTGCCTGGCGCCGCGCTGAGATCGGATCAGCGGTCTCGGGCGGTCAGTAGGCAACTGCAACGTTGCCACGTCGTCGAGCTGCTTCTGCCAGTAACCGAGCTGTTTCGCAAGCACATCACCGGTGAGCCACTCGTGTTGCCAGCGTGTGAAATCCGCGTACTGAATCGGCAGCTCGGGCAGCGACGGCGTCTCACCTTTGGAAAACGCTTCGTACAGTGCCACCACTTCGCTGATTAGCACACCCATCGACCAGCCATCAGAAACGATGTGGTGCATCGTGAGCGACAACACGTGATCGTCTTCTCCAAGGCGCAGTAACTTCACGCGCAGCAGCGGCCCACTCGCGAGATCGAACGGCTTTAATGCTTCCTCCTCGAGTATGTCGCCAATAACATCTCTTTGCGTCTTACTTTGCGCCTTTGCGCCTTTGCGGGAGAAATTTTCTTCAAGGTCATACCGTTCAATCACCAGCCCAGCCTGCGCTTGAATCACCTGCACCGGCGTTCCATTCTGCAACTGAAACGTCGTGCGCAGCGTCTCGTGTCGCTGCACCATGAGCTCGAAACTCTGCTCCAGCGCCGCGACGTCAAGCCGGCCTTGCAGACGCACTGCGGAATTCACGTTGTAAAGCGGACTTCCCGGCTCGAGCTGGTCCAGGAACCACAGCCGCTGCTGGGCGAATGAGAGCGGGACTACGACAGGCTTGCTCGCGCGCCGTCGCAGTAACTCCGCCAGCAGCGCACGCTTGTCGCGCACTGAAATCTCTTCGATGTTGATATCCATGGCGCTCACTCCTTGACCTTCTCTTCCGCCAACATCTCGGCAAGCAAAGTGTCCAATTCACTGTCGGCAAGCTCATCGACCTTCGACAGCAGGTCTCCGGCTCGTTGTGCGTCGATTCTCTTGTTGATTCTGGTGTGATTTGTCTTTGGCTGTTCTTCGAGCTTCGCGATCGCAGCTGCTAGCTCAGCAATCGTCGGCGCCTCAAACACCGAACGCACCGGCAGCTCGGTGTGCAACATCTGGCGCATACGGCCGATGACCTGCGTCGCGATCAGTGAATGGCCGCCAAGGTCGAAGAAGTTGTCGTGAATGCCGACGCGCTCCACTCCAAACACCTGCTTCCAGATTTCCGCGAGTTGCTCTTCGATCTGATTGCGTGGCGCAACGTAGGTGTGCTGCGCTCTTTGTTTCACTTCGTCGAGCGTCGGCAGCGCGCGGAGGTTGAGCTTGCCGTTCAAAGTGAGCGGCAGCTTTTTCAGGTGTACGAAGACGTTGGGAATAGTCTCTTCGATGATGCTGTCAGTCAGAAACGTGTGCAGCTCGGCGCTGTCGAGCTCCTGTCTTGACACGTAATAAGCAACCATCGCATCGTTGCCGGTCTTGTCTCTCGCGATCACGATTACGCTGTCGCGGATCTGCGGGTGTAGATTGAGGGCGCGCTTGATCTCGTTCAACTCTATGCGATGGCCGTGATACTTTACCTGCCCGTCTTTGCGGCCGGCGTATTCGATGATTCCCTGCGGCAGCCAGCGAGCGAGGTCGCCGGTGCGATACATTCGTTGTCCAGGCGTGAAAGGATTGTCGACAAATTTTTCAGCGGTAAGTGTCGCCCGCTTGAGATAGCCTCGCGCCAGACCGTCACCCGCGAGATACATCTCACCGAGCACGTTTTCAGCAACCGGCTTAAGATCATCATCGAGCACGTAGATCTGTGCGTTTGCGGCGGGCTTGCCGACCGAAACGACAGCCTGCGTGTCCTGCGCTGGATCGAAACGATGAATCATGCAACCGACAGTGGCTTCGGTTGGGCCATACTCGTTGATGATCTCAACATTGCTATCGAAGCTGCGCAGCACCGCACTCGCAAGTTCTGTTTCAAACTGCTCGCCACCGACGATTAGCCGTCGAATGCGTGATTGCGAATTGTCGCGACTCTTCACTAACGCGAGGTGGCTCGGCGTGAGCTTGAGCACGCCGACTTTGTTGTCTTTCAGGATCTCTTCGATCGCCGAGCTGCCGCCATCCTCGCGATAAATCAGGATGCGGTTGCCGGTGATGAGGGGCGTGTAGATCGAAGTCACGGTGAGATCGAAAGCCAGCGACGAGTAGAGCGCGAACGCGACGGTTTCATCGCCGACGTATTGATCTTTGGCCCACCAGATGTAATTGACGAGGCTGCGATGGCGAATCTCGACGCCTTTCGGCTCGCCTGTCGA
>DASXRE010000091.1:0-4644 GCA_036506775.1 Pyrinomonadaceae bacterium
AAAAGCTCAAGCACGAAGGCGACGCGACTCCATCGGCAATACAGGCGCCCGCGGCTCCGGCGGGTGAAGGCCCCTTTGGTCCTCCGCCACCGCCGCCCGTAACGACTGAAATCGGACTCAATCGTTTCGTGTGGGACACGCGCTATCCCGATGTGGTCCGTTTTCCCGGAATGATCTTGTGGGCCGGCGAGACGCGTGGTCCAAAGCTGCCGCCGGGAAGATACCAGGTGAAGCTCAGTGTGGATGGCAAGACTCTCACGCAGAACTTCGAGATCAAAGCCGATCCGCGTTTGACGACGACGCCCGCGGATTACGCGAAGCAATTGGAACTCGGCCTCAAGATTCGCGGCAAACTGAGTGAAACGCACAACGCGATCCTTCAGATTCGCGACGTTCGTAAGCAGGTTGAGGACCTGCTGAAGCGCGTCGGCGTGCAGTCGAAACCTATAAACGACGCGGGCACGGCGTTGAATAAGAAGTTGACGACAATCGAAGAGGCGCTCTACCAGACGAAGAACCAGAGCAATCAGGATCCCTTGAACTTTCCCATTCGGCTCAACAACAAACTCGCGGCGCTCGGCGGCGTTGTGGCGAGCGCTGAAGTCGCGCCGACGGCGCAGTCGTACGCGGTTTATGACGAGCTGGTGACTGCGATTGACGCAGAGTTGGCCAAGTTGTCGCAGTTAATGAAGACTGACGTGCCGGCGTTCAATCAATTGGTGCGCGATCAAAACATTCCCGCGGTAGTGGTAAAGTAAATCCGTGGAACAGAAACCAGTAACGGTCAAACGTCTCGCGGAAATTACTGAAGCTCAACTCACCGGTGACGAGACACGGATCGTTAACGACGTGAGTCATGATTCACGCCGCGCCGGCGAAGGCGCCTTGTTTGCGGCCGTCTCGGGCGCGTTGTTTGACGCGCACAAGTTCGTCCCGCAAGTGATGGCCCAAGGTGCGGCCGGTGTGTTGTCGGAGCAGCCAGCGCCCGCGGATTTCAATGGCGTGTGGTTGCAGGTGAAGAACATACGGCGCGCCATGGCACTCGCCGCAGCGGAAGTGCAGCATCATCCTTCGCGTGAACTTCAACTCGCCGGCATCACCGGCACGAACGGCAAAACCACCACTGCTTATCTAATTGCTTCAATTCCGGAAGCAGCGGGCGAACTCGTGGCGATGACCGGCACGGTCGAATACCGTCTCGGCCGTGAACGCTTCAAGGCGGATCGCACCACGCCGGAAGCCACTGACATGCAGCGGCTGCTGCGGCAGGCGGTGCAGATCGGTTGCCGCACCGCCGTGATGGAGTGTTCTTCGCAGGCGATGGACTTTCATCGTTGCGACGAGCTGGAGTATGCGGTGGCGGTGTTCACCAACCTCACACGCGACCACCTCGACTATCACAAGACGATGGAGAATTACTGGTACGCGAAACAGCGGCTCTTCGACGGCCGCCTTGGGACGCGTCCACGCAACTCGGTAATCAATGTGGACGATCCGTATGGCCTTGAGCTGGCAGAGAAGCTGGAGCGCGACGAACTCCGTGTGATTCGTTATGCGGTGAACGCCGCCGCCGACGTCACTGCACATGAGCCACAGTTCTCTCTGAACGGAATGCAGTTTCGGCTCTCAACTCCAGCAGGCGAACGAGACTTTCGTTCACCTCTCGTCGGCGCGCCACATATTTACAACACGCTCGCCGCAGTCGCGAGCGGACTCGCGCTCGGTTACAGCCTCGACGTAATCACGACCGCGCTCGAGAAGTGCACCGGCGCGCCCGGCCGCTTCGAGCGCGTGGCGCACGAGGGCGATTTTTCAGTTGTCGTAGATTACGCGCACAGCGACGATGCGCTCCTGAACGTTTTGCGCACGGCTCGCGAAGTCGTGAAAGGAAAGATCATCACTGTCTTCGGCTGCGGCGGGGATCGCGATCGCACGAAACGCGCGCCGATGGGCGAAGCGGCGGGCAGCCTGAGCGACGTCGTGATTCTGACTTCAGACAATCCACGCACCGAAGATCCCGACCAGATCCTGTGCGACGCGGAAGAGGGAATCAGAAAGACCGGCAAGCCTTACCGGAAGATCGCCGATCGCCGCGAGGCCATTCATGAAGCGGTCTCGGAAGCGCGTAGTGGCGATCTCGTCTTGATTGCCGGCAAGGGGCACGAAGACTACCAGATCATCGGCCGCGAAGTGTTTCATTTCGACGACAAGGAAGTCGCACGCGCCGCCCTGGCGCAGAGAGTTTAATTGTCCAGACTGCTTTGTCTTTTCTTTGCTGCCCTAATCCTTTTCTCCCTTTGGCCAGCGCTTGCTGCCAGCAACGATCGTTACGGCCCGCCAGTCAAAGTCGCAACGCTGACAGACTCTTCAGTCACGGAAAGCAGCGGCCTCGTCGCGTCTCGCACGTCACCCGGCGCGTACTGGACGCACAACGATTCCGGCGATGGTCCATTTATCTACACCTTCAACACGCGCGAATCACTTGGCACCTTCCGCGTTACGGGAGCGAACGCACGAGATTGGGAAGACATCGCCGCCGGTCCTGGCCCACAACGCGGCCGATCCTATTTGTATATCGGCGACATCGGCGACAACAGTGCCAACCGTCCTGAGATAACCGTTTACCGCGTGCCCGAACCGCAAATAACGCCGGCGGACAAGAACTCCACCAAGAAACGGCCACGCTTGACCGAACCTGCCGAAGCGATCCGTCTCGTCTATCCCGACGGACCGCACGACGCCGAAGCTCTCATGGTCCATCCGGCGAGCGGCAACTTGTACATCATGACGAAGCGGGCGTTTGCGAACCCGGCCGTCTACGAAGCCACAGCGCCGCTGAATTCCGGAAGGTTGACGACGCTGAAGCGAATTGGTGAGGTTCACGTGCCGAGTATCTTTGGCGGCGCGATCACCGGCGGCAGCATTTCGCCGGACGGCCGCAGAGTCGCGCTCTGCGACTATTTTCAGGGCTATGAGATCGTCTTGCCGGCGGCCAGCAAGAACTTCGACGACATTTGGAAGGAAAAGATGACCGGATTCGATCTGGGCAAACGCCCGCAAGGCGAGTCGATCACTTACCGGCTCGACGGCAACGCGCTGCTTGCTACCAGTGAAGGAAAGTCGCCAGACCTGATTCAGGTCGAGCTAGAGCGCCGACGATCGAGGATGTAGTAAACGGGCACTCCCAACATGATCAGAAAGAGCCCGATGCCCGTCTGTCGCGGTGTATTCCAAATGGTTTGCCCGATGAGCCAAACGCAGACTATGACAAAGATGATCGGCACGAACGGATAACCCCACACACGATACGTTCGTTCAGCGTCAGGCAATCTACGTCTGAAGATGAACACCGACGCGGCGACGAGTGCGTAGAAGAGCGTCAGCGCAAAGATCGCGTAGTCGGTGATGTTGTCGTAAGAGCCGGATAAGGCAACCACGCAAGCCCACACGCACTGCACTACGAGCGCTCTAATCGGAACGTGCGTTCGTGGAGAAACGTGCGCGAGACTTTTGACTATCAATCCGTCCTTGGCCAAAGCATAAGGCACGCGTGCGGTCGCGAGGATCGACGCGTGAAGCGCGCCAAAAGAAGAAGTCATCATGGCCGCGGCCATCAACGTTACTGCCAGCGACCCAAGCAGCCTTCTCACTACTTCAGCCGCGACGGATGATGACGCAGCCACGTCTGCTATCTGCGTCGGCGTGAGCACGTGATAGTAGTTCACGTTGACAAACAGGTAGAGCGCCATCACCAGAAACCCGCCGCCGATCAGAGCGAGCGGCAGGTTGCGCGCCGGGTTTTTTACTTCGCCCGCCAGAAAGGTGATGTTGTTCCAGCCATCGTAGGCCCACAACGCTCCGAGCATCGCGGCTGCGAGACCAGCAATACCGCCGGTTGTAATTGGCACGCCTTCGCACGCGCCACCGCTGTTGCTCAAAGCGAGATTGCCCCAGTCGCCACTGCTGTAAAAGAATGCACCGAGACCGAGACCGACCAGCAGTACGATCTTCATGCCCGTCAGCACACTCGCAACTCCACCACTCACGCGAACCGCCGCGCAGTTAATGAGCGTCGTCACGATGATCGTGCCGAGCGCTACGAGTTGCAGCCGGCCAAACGCGAGCACGTGTCCACCGGGCAAGGTATATTCGAGATAGTTGTGTCGCAACACGCCGCCGAGGAGATCATTAAGGAAGATTGCAAAGCCGACCGCGAGTGCGGCGGCTGAAGCGGCACGAGCGATGAGAAATTGCGTCCAGCCATATATGAACCCGAGTGGGCGGCCGTAAGCATCACGAATGATTCCGTACTCGCCCGCCGCGCGCGGCATCATCGCCAACAGCTCGGCATACGTGAGCGCGCCGGCAAGTGAAAGCAGTCCGGCAAAGACCCACACCATCAGCGCCTTGCCCGGCGTGCCGACGTTGCATGTGATCACGCGCGCTTTAAGAAAGACGCCGGTGCCGATGATATTCGCGACGTTGACCGAGATGGCCGCGATCAGTCCGAGACCGCGGACGAGTTGCGTGTGCTCGTTTTGCATTTAATAGCCGGTGTCGTTGGCGATCAGGTCTTCGTAGGTATCGCGGCGGCGAATCAGATCCGGCTCGCCGTCACGCCGAATCAGCACAGCCGCGGGCAAT
>DASXRE010000092.1:0-14619 GCA_036506775.1 Pyrinomonadaceae bacterium
CGGGCAGGTAGTGGCACTGCCGAGCACGATGACGATCTTTGCCGCCATGGGCGTAATGATCACTTCCGCGGCGGTCGTCATCTATCCGCACATGAAACCGGAAGAGCTTTGGGATCCGATGAAACTTGTCGGCCAGTTTCAGAGCGTAGTCGTGATTGCGATCTCGATGTTTACCGTCGTCGTCGCGACGCTCGCCGTAAACATCGCCGCCAACGTCGTCTCGCCCGCAAACGATTTCGCAAACGCGTTTCCGAAATGGATTTCGTTCCGCACGGGCGGATTGATTACCGGCGTCATCGGCATCCTCATGCAACCGTGGCGTCTGCTCGCGGATCCCTCCGGCTACATTTTCGCGTGGCTGGTCGGCTACTCCGGCGGCCTGGGTTCAATTGCCGGTGTGTTGATCGCCGATTACTGGCTGGTGCGCAAGAAGCGATTGCAACTCGGCGACCTTTATCGCACCGAAGGAACATACACCTACAGCGGCGGCTGGAACTGGCGCGCCATTGTCGCGACTCTCATCGGCTGCGCCCTGGCGTGGATCGGCCTGATTGTTCCGTCCCTGCGGCCGCTTTACGACTATGCCTGGTTTGTCGGATTCGGCGCAGCGGCGATTGCGCACCTGCTGCTGATGAAGCTATAAACAAGACATCTTTGAACTAACGAGGACTCGCTCAATGCCACGGACGGTTAAATGCGGACTGATTCAATGTACCAATGCGGCGCCGACCGATCTGCCGATCGACGAGATCAAGCGACTAAACATCGAGAAGCATCTCAGGTTTCTTGAAGACGCGGCCAAACAGGGCGTGCAGATCATCTGCATGCAGGAAGTGTTCACCACGCCCTACTTCTGCGCCGAACAACAGCCGCGCTGGTACGAAGCCGTCGAACGCATTCCCGACGGTCAAACCGTGCGGTTGATGCAGGAAGTCGCCAAGGAACACGGCATGGTGATTATCGTGCCGATCTATGAAGAAGAGATCACTGGCGTCTACTACAACACGGCCGCGGTAATCGATGCTGACGGCAAGTATCTCGGCAAGTATCGAAAGAACCATATTCCGCACGTCAATCCCGGATTCTGGGAGAAGTTTTATTTCCGTCCCGGCAATCTCGGTTATCCGTGTTTCGACACGGCATTCGCGCGCATCGGCGTCTACATCTGCTATGACCGTCACTTTCCTGAAGGGGCGCGGGCGCTCGGTTTGAACGGCGCCGAGATCGTTTTCAATCCTTCAGCGACCGTCGCGGGACTTTCCGAATACCTTTGGCGACTCGAACAGCCCGCACACGCCGTTGCGAATGGTTACTTCATCGGTGCGATCAATCGCGTAGGTCACGAGCAGCCGTGGGACATCGGCGAGTTTTACGGTCAGAGTTATTTCTGCGATCCGCGCGGACAATTTCTCGCCGAAGCGCCGCGTGACAAGGACGCGCTGGTGGTTGCGGATCTCGATCTCGACAAGATTCGCGAAGTGCGCAACACGTGGCAGTTCTTCCGCGACCGTCGTCCCGACACGTACGGTTCGCTTGTCGCAGACTGACGGAATTGCCAATTGACAATTGCCGATTGACAATTGAAAAGGCCGTTCGCACCAAGCGCAAAAATTGGCAATCGGCAATCGGCAATTAACAAAACGGAGTCATCATGGACCTATCCATCACTGTCAACGGCATGAAGTTCCCCAATCCGTTTGTCCTGGGTTCGGGTCCTCCGGGCACGAACGCGCGCGTGCTCGCGAAGTCGTACGAAGCAGGCTGGGGCGGCGCCGTCGCGAAGACCGTAAGTCTCGAATCAGCGAAGGTCGTGAACGTCGTTCCACGTTACGGAAAGCTTCGTTCGCGAAGAACCGGCGAGGTAATCGGCTTCGAAAACATCGAACTGATTTCGGATCGCCCAATCGATGTTTGGCTCGATGAGTTCCGCCAAATCAAGAAAGAGTATCCCAGCAACATTCTCATCGCTTCGATCATGGAGGAGTATGAGAAGAGTCGCTGGCAGGAACTCACGCGGATGGTCCAGGACACGGGCGTCGACGGATTCGAACTAAACTTCTCGTGTCCGCACGGCATGACCGAACGCAAGATGGGTTCGGAGATGGGCGAGCATCCCGACCTGACGGAAGAAGTAACGAGTTGGGTGACGGAGGTGGCCAAGGTTCCCGTCTGGGCCAAGATGACGCCGAACATCACCAACATTCGCGAACCTGCTTCGGCGGCGGTGAGCGGTGGTGCGGTCGGTATCTCAGCCATCAACACGATTCTGTCGGTGATTGGTGTCGACCTCGAAACGTTGCGGCCAATGCCGACGGTTGAAGGTCATTGTGTTCCCGGCGGTTATTCAGCGCAGGCGGTCAGGCCGATCGCGTTGCGCATGGTCAGTCAACTCGCGCTCGGACTGCCGGAGGGAGTCAGTATCAGCGGGATTGGCGGCATCGAGAATTCTCACGACGCGCTGGAATTCATGCTGCTCGGAGCGTCGACGGTTCAGATCTGCACCGGCGTGATGTTGCAAGGCGTGAAGATGATCGACGAGCTGAAGGAAGGCGTCGAGAAGTTCATGGTCGACAAAGGCTTCGAGTCGCTTCAGGAGCTGGTCGGCAAGAGTCTGCCTTACTTCTCAACGCACATGGACCTGGTACAAAAGATGAAAACGGCGAAACGTTCGAAGGCCGGTGAAGCGAGCCGCGACAACGAGTGGGCGCAGAAGGATATCACTGAGAAGACCGCCGAACTCACTTCCAACTAGAGCCACAAAGAGGCACAAGAGGCATAAACAAGAAGAGGTAGGCAGTGGTCTACCTCAATGCTTTTGTGCCTCTTGTGCTTCTTTGTGGCTTAAGTGAGTTCCGCAATTACCGGCGCGTGATCGGAGGGACGCTCCCACTTCCGTGGCTCGATGTCGATCCAGGTGCGCACGCTTCGCGGCACGAGCGGCTCAGTGATCCAGATGTGATCGATCCTCAATCCGAGATTTCGGCGAAACGCGCCCGCACGATAATCCCACCACGAAAACTTTCCACCTTCTTCGGTGTGTAAACGAAACGCGTCGTTGAAACCCCAGTCCCTGATCGCGTTCAAAGCATCGCGCTCCGGCTCACTGAACATGATTCTTCCCGTCCAGAGTCGCGGATCGTGCACGTCGCGTTCTTCGGGTGCGACGTTGAAGTCACCACACAACAACACCGGCGTTGATTTGTCGTAATGAGTGTCGAAGAACTCGCGCAAGCGGCGCATCCATTCGAGCTTGAACGCGTACTTTTCGGAGCCAACCATCTGCCCATTCGGGATGTAGACGTTGACGATGCTGATGCCATTGAAGGTCGTAGTGATCAGACGCGACTGCGCCTCACCGTCGTCGTTCGGAAAACCGCGATGGCTGGTCTCGCAGACGCCGCGCGTAAGAATCGCGACGCCGTTGTACGACTGCTGGCCAAAGAGATGGCAGTGATAGCCACGCTCCTGAAAAACAGCCAGCGGGACTTTGTCGTCAGTGCATTTTGTTTCCTGCATGCACAGGACGTCGGGTTTGACGGCGTCGAGCCAGCGCATGACGATTGGCATGCGCGCGAGGATTGAGTTGACGTTCCAGGTTGCGATTAGCATTTGATCAAACTGACAACAACAGACCGGCAATCAACGCGCCGCGGCGAGCGATATCATCCACTTCGATGTGTTCGTGAACGGCGTGAGCGCCGTCGCCGCTGATTCCAAGCCCATCGAGCACGGGAATTCCCAACGCCGCGATGAAGTTTCCGTCAGACGCGCCACCGACCTGCGCCTCTCCGAGTTCGAAATCAAGATACGCGGCAACGCTGCGCGCTTTCTCAAACAGTTCCACGACTGCCGGCGTTCGTTCCAGCGGTGGCCGGTTGATCCCACCCGAAACAAAAACCTTTGTGCGCTCATCGACTGGCTCTAACGTCGACAGAATTCGATCGATCTCTTTCGCCTCTGCCTCCGTCGCAAATCGCACGTCGATCTCGCCTTCCGCGTGCGCCGCGACAACATTCGAACGCGTGCCGCCGTGGACTACGCCAACGTTCAACGTGATTCCCGAGCCGGAAAGATTGAGTGCGTGCAGCCGTTCGGTCTGCCGTGCCAACTCAAGAATCGCACTCGCGCCTTTCTCGGGTTCCAGTCCCGCGTGCGACGCTCTGCCTTCGACCTTGATCGCATAAATTCCGGTTCCCTTTCGTCCCGTCTTTACGCGACCTCCCGAGGCCGGTGGCTCCAGCACAAATGCGTAACGCGTCGCGGTCTCTCTTGCTACGCGCTCGATCAAGGGCCAGCCCGATGCGCTGCCAACTTCCTCATCGCACGTTAACACGAGCGTCACACCGAACCGCGGTTTCAAATTCAACTGCAACAACGTGCGGAAGACTTCAATCGCCAACGCACAGTTTGCCTTCATGTCGAAGACGCCTGGCCCATAAATCCTGTCTGACTCCCGCCGCCACGGACGTTCGGCGAGCGACCCAACCGAATGCACCGTGTCTGTGTGACCAACAATCAAAACCTGCCCGGCATCACTCTGCTGCGGGAACGCTTTGATTACGAGATGTTGACCGAACCCGGACACATTGACACGTTCAACCTCATCGACACATTCGAGACTGCGCGCCGCTTCAGCCAACACATCAACCACAGCGCGACTGCCGCTCTCATCACCCGACGGCGATTCAACTTCAACCAGCGCGCGAATGAACGTCTCAATCTCACCCTGCCGCGACTGCAAGCTTTCAAGGATCTGATTTGCGAGAGGCGCTGACATAAGCTGCGACATAAGTTGCCCGGTCATGAAGTGATTGTTTGCTGGCGCACTGTCAGAGCATCAATGCGCGGCAGGTTCAGATCGAAGCCGATGCCCGCCGCGTCGGGCGCAGCGATTATCCCGCTCGGACTCACTGTCACGGGCGGATGGATGATGTCTTCTTCCCAGTAACGAGCGCTGGCCGAAACATCGCCGGGTAAAGTGAATCCCGCGAGCGTCGACATCGCGATGTTGTGAGCGCGTCCGATTCCCGATTCCAACATGCCGCCACACCAAACCGGGATTTCATTCTCGCGCGCTACTCGTTCGACGCGCTTCGCCTCCGCGTGTCCGCCAACACGTCCGAGTTTCACGTTGATAATCCTGCACGAGCCGAGCCCGATTGCATGAGTCGCATCTTCAGCACTGTGGATCGACTCATCCAGACAGACGGGCGTCTGAATCTGCTGTTGCAGTTTTGCGTGATCGAAAATGTCGTTATGGGCCAGCGGCTGTTCGAGCATCATCAGATTGAAACGATCCAGTTCCCTGAACAAAGGAACATCAGCGAGTGTGTAAGCGGAGTTTGCATCACCCATCAAACGTATGTCAGGAAACTCCTTCCGCACGTGAGCGACAATGTCGACGTCCCAGCCGGGTTTGATCTTGATCTTGATGCGCTGGTAGCCGGCAGCAACCTCTTTGCGAATCTTTTCGACCAGCATCTCCGGGGTATCCTGGATGCCAATCGAAACTCCGCAGGCGATCTCGCGTTGGGAGCCGCCAAGATGTTTCCACAAAGGTACGCCGAGTTTCTTTGCTTCGAGGTCCCAGCAGGCAATCTCAATTGTCGCCTTAGCCATGCGATGACCGCGCACGGGTTTCATCAAGGCAAACACGTCAGCGGCGCTTGCCACTTCCTTTCCCAAAACCATCGGCGCAAGAAACTCGCACAGCGTAGCCCAGGCGCTGTCAGTCCATTCGTCGCTGTAGAACGGCCCTTCTCCGGCGGTGCATTCGCCCCAACCTTCAGCGCCGTCGGCGTCGCGCACGCGAGCAAGCACAATGCGCCGTTCAGTAGTCCGGCCGAAGCTTGTTTCGAAGAAATGAATTAGTGGCAGGCGGATTTCGCGCAGTTCAATCGAGTGAATAATCAAGGACGAAAGTTGTTCCTCCGTGACAGGCATTATGCCTTTACGACGGGCAGTTGTCAGCTTGCTATTGAATGCAGTGTTAACAGTTTGGGAAATCTTTTGGCGCGTCCGATTTCGGGTCTGTTTGCGGCTTGACCCACAAATATAGAACTGATAAAAGGCACCCACCAATTTTGTCCTACCGGCCTCAAGTTTACCTCCGGTATTCCTCTCAATAGTTAACGTGCGGGATTTTGTTTGTGCAACTTAACTGGAGAATCAAACTATGCGTATTAATCTGCCCCCCTCCGTTCGGCGGAGTCGTGTCTTGTTCGTGCTTACGGCGATGTTGTTCGCCGCTTTTGTCCTTTGCTACTCCATCTATTTTACGAGCAGCGTCAGAGCCACCTCCTCAACTATCCTGATTAGTGAGTTTCGCACCAGAGGACCAGCCGGCGCGAACGACGAATTCATCGAACTCTACAACGCCACCAATGCGCCGATTGACATCGGCGGTTGGAAGATAAACCGATCTAACGGTAGCGGCACGATCAATACACAGATCACGATCACGGCAGGCACAATGATTCCCGCGCACGGTCACTTCCTTGCGACCAACAACGCCGCGGGCGGATACAGTGGCGGCGTTCCAGGTAACCAAACCTACGGCACCGGGATCACTGACGACGGCGGCATTGGCATCGTGAATACCGCCAACGTCATCGTCGATCAGGTTGGCATGAGCGCAGGCTCCGCTTACAAAGAGGGCACCGTTCTTAGCCAGCTCACCACCAACGTGAATCGCAGTCACGAAAGAAAACCAGGCGATGGCAACGGCAGCAGCACCGATACAGACAACAACAGCGCTGACTTCCAACTGATCACGCCGAGCGATCCGCAGAATCTCTCGAGCGCTCCGACACCTGGTGTCACCAATCAGGCGGTTGTTCCGAGTTGTCCAGCGTCGCTCAGCACAACTCAAGGCACAGCAACATCGACGTCCGTAAGCGCGACCGATCCTGATGGAACGGTGGTGAGCGCAACCATCACCAGTGCGCCTGTTGCCGGCATTACTCTCGAC
This sequence comes from Pyrinomonadaceae bacterium, assembly GCA_036506775.1. Lineage (GTDB taxonomy): Bacteria > Acidobacteriota > Blastocatellia > Pyrinomonadales > Pyrinomonadaceae > PSRF01. The sequence goes on from DASXRE010000092.1 coordinate 6,971, forward strand.
GGCTTTACTCCGGCTGCCGCCGTTGGCGGCACAGCTAGCGCAACGTTGAACGTTTCAGCGGCAACTGCGCAAGGAAGTTACAACGTCGTCATTCAATACTCGAACAACGATTCACCGACCGCGCAGACAGCGTCGTGCACGGTCGCGGTTAGCGTCACCCCGCCGCCCACCCCGACTCCAACTCCGACTCCAACACCAGTTCCTGGTTCCGTAGTAATCAGTCAGGTTTACGGCGGAGGTGGCAACAGCGGCGCAACTCTAAAGAACGACTTCATCGAGATTATCAATCACACGGGTGCGCCAATCGATTTATCAGGCTGGTCGGTGCAGTATGCTTCGGCCACCCTCGCGAATTGGCAAGTCACTCCCCTGAACAGTTTTGTCTTGCAACCAGGACAGTACCACCTGGTCAAGGAAGCTCAGGGTGCGGGCGGTACGGTTGATCTACCAACAGCCGATACCACTGGCACGATCGCGATGGGCGCAACGTCCGGCAAGGTCGCGCTGGTCAGTAACACTACTGCTTTGACCGGCACCTGTCCTTCCGGTGCGGGCATTGTCGATTTCATCGGCTACGACGGCGCAAACTGTTTTGAGGGCGCTGGTCCAGCTCCGACGTTGACCAACACGACCGCGGCCATCAGAGGAAACAGCGGCTGTCTCGATACGAACAATAACAACAACGACTTTACCCAGGGAGCACCAAATCCGCGCAACAGTTCATCTCCGACGAACAACTGCGCCGTTCTTTCCGGCACTGGATCAGCTAACCCGTTTGGCGTTCAGCCGGGAGACAGTTCGACCCTGACAGTCGTTGTTTCTCCGGCAAGCGATCCCACGAGTACCGGAATAACTGTGACTGCGGATCTGTCGTCAATTGGCGGCTCCGCAGCGCAAGCTTTCTCCGGCGTCGGAAATACTTTCAGCTTCCTGGCGACAGTTTCTGTTGCCACGGCTCCGGGACAGAAGAGTCTCCCAGTCACGATCAACGACGCGCAAGGTCGAACTGCCAACACGACGATCGCGTTGCTAGTGCAACAGCCACACGTCGTGATCAGTCAGCTCTACGGTGGCGGTGGAAACAATGGCGCCACTTATGCCAACGACTTCGTCGAACTCTACAATCCGAGTGGACTGACGTTTGACCTGTCGGGCTGGTCGTTGCAATACACGTCGGCGACCGGCGATGGTTGGGAATTCACGAGACAACCACTCGGCGGAACCATCGCTCCAGGTCAGTACTACCTGATTGCGCTCGCCTCCGGGGGGACGGACGGCTTGCCGCTTCCGGCAGCAAACATCAACGGCGAGATCAACATGAGCGGCACGACCGGCAAGGTCGCGCTGGTTAGCAATTTCGATCCACTCGTTGGTAATTGCCCGCTCGGCGATCCGGACATTGTCGATTTCCTGGGATATGGCGCTAGCGCCGACTGTTCTGAAACTGCGAGAGCGACCGCGCCAAGCAACACGACCGCGATCTTCCGCGGAAACAACGGCGCAACCGACACGGACAACAACCAGGCTGACTTCAGCGCCGCAACACCTAACCCGCGACGCACGGCGCCGATTGTCGAAATTGGTCCGGCCGTGTTCGGCAGTGATCCGCGGAACAACGGCATCAACGCTCCGCGCGACTCGAGTATCACGGTGAACTTCACTGAGCCGGTCGATGTAGTCGGCGCATGGTTCAACATCAACTGCGCCACGACCGGATTGCACAACGACGCAACAGTTGCGGGCGGCGGGAAGGTATACGTCGTCACTCCAAACGTAAACTTCCTCGCGGGCGAGCAATGTACCTTTACGATATTCAAAGATCAGGTACACGACACCGACACCGACGACAGTGGTCCAAACAGTGACACGCTCGCGGCGAACTTCGTCGCGACGTTCACTGTTTCAACGGGCACCGCGCCACCGTATCCGCCGAGTGTTCACTTGACATTCGGCAATCCGAGTGGTGCCGTGGCTGACGCAAATCAACCGAACAACTACCTGATGGAAAAACCGGAGTTTAGTCTCTCCTACAACAGAGATAAGGGTGGTCCGAATTGGGTAAGTTGGCATCTGACCGACGAATGGGTTGGCAGTCTCGTACGCGTTGATACTTTCCGGCCCGACCCAGCGGTCTTGCCGACCTGGTATCGCGTGCAGGCGACCGATTTCTCGGGCAGTGGTTTCGATCGCGGTCACATGACACCAAACGCCGATCGCGACAAAGAAACGTCGATTCCGATCAACCAGGCTACGTTCCTGATGTCGAACATGGTGGCCCAGTCGCCCGACAACAATCAGGGACCGTGGGCCGACCTCGAAAACTTCCTGCGCACGCTGTTGCCGGCAAACGAGCTTTACATCGTTTCCGGACCGGCGGGCACCGGCGGCACGGGCAGTAACGGCTTTGCAAACACAATCGCCAACGGTCACGTGACAGTTCCATCTTCCACCTGGAAGGTGGTCCTCGTCATACCGAAGGGCGACAACGACATCTCGCGCGTAACTGCGGCGACGAGAACGATTGCCGTGAACATGCCCAACATTCAGGGAATCAGAAACAATCCGTGGGAAACCTACTTGACTACGGTCGATGCGGTTGAAGCCATGACCGGCTACGACTTCTTCGCCAACGTTCCCGACGCAATCGAAAACTCGATTGAAGCGGGCACGAACGGCAACAATCCTCCCGGTACTGAAGGTCAGTCAGTCACTACCGCCGAGGATACGTCGAAGTCGATCACGTTGACGGCGGTCAGCCCGATTCCGTCGGCTTCGTTTAGCTTCACGATTGTTACTCCGCCTGCGCACGGACAATTAACCGGCTCGGGCGCTAATCGGTCGTATCAACCGGATCCGGACTTTAACGGAACCGACAGCTTCAGCTTCAAGGTCAACGACGGAGCAAACGACTCCAACACCTCAACTGTCAACATCAGTATCACTGACGTGAACGATGCGCCCTCGGCGAGTGATGACGCAGCGAGCACTGATGAAGACACAACTCTGCAAATTCCTGCTTCCACGCTGACCGGCAACGACAGTGCTGGACCAGCGAATGAGAATGTGCAGGTGTTGACGGTGACGAGTGTCTCGGCAACTGCCGATACGCACGGAACGGTGTCGCTGTCGGGCGGAACTGTTTCCTACTCACCGGATCCGAACTACAACGGTCCGGCGAGCTTCACCTATAACGTCTGCGATAACGGCACGACGAACGGTGCGGCTGATTCGAAGTGCGCGACGGGAACAGTTAATGTAACCGTCAATTCGGTCAACGATGCGCCAACGCTAAACGCGATCGCAGGTCAAACCGTCTATCTGGGCGGCACTCTGAACTTGACTGCGGTCGGCGCTGACATCGATCTGCCGCCGCAAGGTCTTAGCTACAGTTTGACTGGTAGCGTTCCCGGCGGCGCTTCGATCAATCCGTCTTCGGGCGCCGTCAGTTGGACGCCGACGGCGGGACAGGGCGGGCAGATCTACACGATCACCATAAGAGTCACTGACGACGGCACGCCAGCCTTGTACGCCGAGCAACAATTCACCGTTGCTGTGGCTTACACCTGGTCCAATCTGTTAGCTCCCGTGCAAGCTGGCGGAACCTACAAGGGGGGACGCACGATCCCGATCAAGTTCCAACTCACGGGCGCAAGCGCCGGAGTAACTGACGCGGTAGCGCGGCTGCTGATCTTCAAAGTAAGCAACGACGTGGTCGGCGATCCGGTCGACGTGGAATCGACCTCCGCCGCGACATCAGGGAACCTGTTCCGTTACTCGAGTGGGCAGTACATTTTCAATCTGGACACCTCAGCAATGGGACCAGGCACGTATCAACTGCAAGTCGATATGGGCGACGGTGTCTTGCGCGCAGTGAACATCTCTCTCAGATAAGGGTAAGCATCGACAGGATGTCAGGATCAACAGGATTCTTATCCTGTTAGTTCTGTACATTCTGTCTAAAAACCTCTTCAGAAAGACGGATCTGGCGTGTCGATGTGACCGACTGTTAATCACCTTGACCAGAATCCCGTCATTCACAAAATAAAGGCTTTTTTGCGTATTGACCCGCCTCCGCATTGCTGGTAAAAGCATGAATTAGCCCCTTGCCGGACATGTCTTGTCCCGCCGGTATACCTCTCCAAAAGTACCTTTGGTTCACGTTTGTTTTTGGGAGGATACCGACATGTTTGCGCGTAAGTCCCGACTACCGCTTCGTCGCACTCGACAACCAGAGACCAATAGACCAGCACTCATCAGAACGTGGCGCATCATCACCATCGTCGCTGCTGTTGCACTCGTTTCGGTCTATGTCGCGTTCGCCGCGATCTCTCTGTCGACTTCGGCTGCTTACACGCAAAACTTCGACGTGATGGGCATTCCTTTGTCGAGTCCTACGCCTTCGAACCTGCCCGTCGACTTTCGCGAAGATACAATTTCCGCGCCACGCACTCTCGGTTCGTTCTCCAGTGCCAACACTCAAACACTGCGCGTCGGTGGTGCAAACCTCGCCACGAATGCCGCCAACGGTAGTTACAACTTTGGCGCCGGCACCACGTCATTAGGTAATTCAGATCGCGCGCCGGGCTTCCTCTCATCAGGCACAGCAACAATGAGCGGAAACCTCTACGCTCAATTTGCGAACAACACCGGCGCCACTCTTTCCGGACTACTAATCTCGTATGACGTCGAAAAGTACAGAAACGGATCCAATCCGGCCGGCTATCGCATTCAGCTCTTCTATTCGGCCAATGGCTCTTCATGGACCAATGCCGGACCAGACTTTCTCACCAGCTTTGCACCCGATGCAGATAACAACGGGTTCGCAACTGCGCCCGGCGCGACTGCTCCGGTTGCCAACAAGACGCTGAGCGTCTCGATTCCGACTGGCACCAGCTTCTTTCTCTCCTGGAATTATTCCGTCAGCTCCGGTACTACGACCACCAACGCTCCGGCCCTGGCAATCGACAACGTCTCTATCATTGGTGTTAGTGGCTCCGGCGCCACAAATCCATCGGGTGTCGGCAACGCCAACCCGTCTTCAGTCGCGGCAACCGATTCGACACTGTTGACGGTCGCGGTCACGCCAGGAACAAATCCAACCAGCACGGCGCACACAGTCACCGCGGATCTCACAGCGATCGGTGGCAGTGCAACACAACAGTTCTTCGATAACGGTACCAACGGCGATGTCACTGCTGGTGACAACATCTTCTCATTCAACGCCACGGTTGCGAGCGGCACGAGTGGTGGCAGCAAGTCGTTGCCATTCACGATTACCGAAACAAGTCTGCTCGGGCGCACCGGCACCGGTTCGATCTCGCTCACGGTGCTGGCGCCAACGAATCCTTCAGGCGCCGGCAACGCGAATCCGAATTCTGTGCTGCCAGGTGACACTTCAGTGTTGACCGTCAGCGTCACGCCTGGAACTAACCCGGCGAGCACCGGATTGGCCGTGACCGCAGACCTCTCCGCGATTGGTGGTTCCGCCAACCAGCAATTCTTTGACGACGGAGTGAACGGTGGGGACGCAGTCGCAGGGAACAATGTATTCACTTACACCGCAGCAGTTTCTTCGCTCACGGCGCCGGGCGCGAAGTCGTTGCCCTTCTCGATCAGCGACGCGCAGTCGCGCATCGGCAGCGGCTCAATCAGTCTGACGATCCAGCAACCACCGCCGCCGGTGGACCACCTCGTGATCAGTCAACTGTACGGCGGTGGCGGAAACTCCGGCGCCACGTTCACTAACGACTACATCGAGATCTACAACCCGACAGGTATCTCGTTCAATCTCGCGGGCTGGTCGCTGCAATACGCGTCCGCGGCGGGCACGAGTTGGACCAACAAACAACCACTCGGCGGCACGATCGCTCCCGGTGAGTATTTTCTCGTCGCACTCGCATCCGGCGGCGCCAACGGTTCACAGCTACCCGTAACGGCGAACATCACCGGCGACATAAACATGAGCGCAACGACCGGAAAGATCGCGCTCGTCAGCAATTCGATCTCTCTCAGTGGCAGTTGTCCAAACGGCATTGACCCGGACATCGTTGATTTTCTCGGTTACGGCTCGTCGGCCAGTTGCTTCGAGGGCGCGACGCGCGCGCCTGCGCCGAGCAATACAAACGCGATCTTCCGAAAATTGAACGGCGTCCAAGACACGAATCAGAACGGCGACGACTTCCAGACCGGCGCGCCGAATCCGCGACGTACCGCGCCTATCGTTGAGCTTGGTCCATGGGTCGCCAATACCGAACCGATCTCCGACGGTTTCAATGTTCCCTACGACGCAACTGTGACGGTTGATTTCAGCGAACCGGTCGACGTTGAGGGATCGTGGTTCGATATCACCTGCACGAACTCCGGCTCGCACAACAGCGCAACTGTTGCTTTCTACAACGGCGCGAAGGGCTATCACATCACGCCAAACACCAGCTTCCAGTTTGGCGAACAGTGCACGGTCACGATCGTACACACGAACGTTCACGATCAGGATCTCGACGATAGCGGACCAAACACCGACACCCTGTTTGCCGACTACTCGTTTACATTCACTGTGGTGGCGGCAGGCGCTCCGGCGCCGCACCCACCGAGCGTCCATCTGACGTTTGGCAATCCATCAAACGCTGTTGCCGATCTCTTGCAGCCAGACAATTACCTGATGGAGAAGCCTTCGTTCACGCTCTCTTACAACCGCTACAAAGGCACGCCGAACTGGGTCAGTTGGCATTTGGAAACAGCGTGGACCGGCAGCCTGCCGCGCACCGACACGTTTCGTGCGGATCCGGCTGTCTCACCTGATTGGTATCGCGTGCAGTCGACGGACTATTTCGCTTCCGGTTTCGATCGTGGTCACATGACACCGAACGCCGATCGCGACAATCCGGCTTCGATTCCGTTGAATCAGGAAACATTCCTGATGTCGAACATGGTGCCGCAGGCGCCGAACAACAATCAGGGTCCGTGGGCCGATTTCGAAAACTTCCTGCGCACGTTGCTGGCGACGAACGAGGTTTATGTGGTCGCTGGTCCAGCAGGTGTCGGTGGCTCCGGTGACAATGGTCCAGCCAATACGCTCGCGAATGGACACGTCACCGTTCCGGCTTACACGTGGAAGGTCGCGCTCGTGCTGCCTGTCGGCGACGACGACGTGTCGCGCGTTAATGCGGCGACGAGAACCATCGCCGTGATCATGCCAAACCAGAACAGCATCAACAGCGATTGGCACACCTACCTCACTACCGTTGACGCGGTCGAGAATCTCACTGGCTACGACTTCTTTGCCAACGTACCGAATGCGATTGAAAACTCGATCGAGGCAGGCGTTGACGGAAACAATCCGCCGGGAACAGACAATCAGTCGGCAACGACCGATGAAGATGTTCCGGTGGACGTCGTTCTCCAGGCAGTGAGCCCGAGTCTTTCGCCGACGTTCACTTACACGATCGTGACGCCGCCGGCGAATGGTGTGCTCTCAGGCGTTGGACCAACGTTCAACTACACACCGGCTCCTAACTTCCACGGCTCTGACAGTTTTGCGTTTCGAGTGAATGACGGCAGTCACGATTCGAACACTTCAACTGTGAGCATTACTGTTCTTCCAGTGAACGATGTGCCGAGTGCTGACAGTCAATCAGTGACGACGGACAGCA
>DASXRE010000093.1:0-2981 GCA_036506775.1 Pyrinomonadaceae bacterium
GAATATCCCGATTCCATATCGGGTACACTCTCCTCATTTGATTAGCGACGGATCTGTTGGGCTTAGCTTGTGAATTTCTTGCGAGGCCCAATTTTCCGCGTCTGACTAGTAGACTTAGGCTCAATCCCGACAGAATCTCAATCCCCCGACGACATGGGAATGGCTCTTGCAGCACTCCCGGTGTGCTTGTAGCACGCTTAGCACTTGGACATTTTGCAAGGAGAAGCAGAGCGATGATTATGACCAACAAACTACTTCCAGTTGCCTTGATCGCAGCCCTCGTCGGTGGTTCAGTCGGTGCATTGGTGATGCACAGGAGCCAGCCCGCGAGCGCTGAAACTGCAACCACAGCGCCGGACACTACGACGACTGCGGCGCCAACAGACCAACAGGCTCAGTTCGCCACGGCCGGTGAACAGACCGCTTACAAGACCGGTTTCGCCGACGGTTACTCGGCGGCCACATCCACTGACAACGGTGCAGTAAGCACAACGACAGTAAGACGGTCGTCGGCTCGCGTGGTTTATCGCAATAGCGGCTCGAGAGCCTCTTCGCAGCGCGTTTACTACGATTATCGGCCGCGTCAGCGAAGTTTCTGGGATAAGCACCGCGACAAACTGACGGTAGCGATGGGCACTGGCGCCGGCGCAGCTATCGGTGGGTTGATTGGTGGTAAGAAGGGTGCGGGCATTGGTGCGCTTTCAGGCGCCGGCGGCTCGGCCCTGTGGACCTACAAGCTGCGCAACCGAAACCGGAACTACTAACTGGTTAGTCAGGAGTCCGGAGTCGTGAGCAAAGCCAGACTTGCTATCGCTCTAACTACTCTGAGTGTTGTAACAGTTGCATGGGCGGTTCCTGCGGGGATCGCCCATCAACGTATGCAGCCGACTCAGCAGTCGTTAAGGTACGTCGCGCCCATCAGGCTGAGGGACGAGCGTGACCGTGGGCTGTTGGCGACCGGTTGGATCAACGGCGCCGGCCCGTTTGTCTTCGCGATCGACACAGGCGCGGGCGTTTCGTTGATCAGCCGCAGCGCGGTTGAGCGAGCTCGTTTGCAAGTCACTAAATCCCGTCGACCACTCGTCGGCGGATTAAGCACTTCACCAATCGCGTCAGATCAGGAAGCGAAACTTTCCGGACTGGCACTTGGCCAGCCTGATAATCGAATTTCTACGAGGGCTGCCGCCGCAGTAGTTCCAAGTCTTCCCGGTTCGATCGATGGCATACTCGATCCGACTGATGTTTTTAGTCCGTTCGGGTATTCCGTTGATCTGCCAAATCACGAGCTGCGCTTGTTCGACGCTGACTCGCAAGGGTTGCGGCTTAATCAGGTGCCGCGCGACGGCGCGGTCGTGCGCTGGATGCGCCAGGCAGGGAACGATAGACCGTTTGTTCGGCTTGGTGACGGACGGCTCGCTTTAATCGACACCGGCTCCGGATTCGGTCTGGCGTTAAATGAACCGGGCATCATTGCCGGCCGGAATCATGGCCAGACTGAGAACCGGACGGATCTCGGCGGTGGCAGAGTTCAATCGCGGGAAGTGGCGCCGCAAAGAGTCAGCGTCGGAGCGTTAATGCTCAACGGTGTGCCGACTGACGTTTTGACCGGAGTCGCACCCGGCACGCCGCTCATCCTTGGACGCAGGGCGCTGTTTCCGTTCAAGATCACCTTCGATCCTGTCTCCCGGCTAATCGCTTTCGAACCTACTGAACATTAAAGCGGGATGTTGCCGTGCTTGCGCGAGGGGTTGGTTTCGCGTTTGTTTTCCAGCAACGAAAGCGCGCGGATTAGCTTCGGCCGCGTCTGCGTTGGCTCGATCACTTCATCAACAAATCCTCGTTCAGCCGCGATGTAAGGATTGGCAAACTTCTCTTCAAACTCCGCGATCCTCGCCTTGCGAGCAGCGTCTTTATCTTGTGCCTTACCGATTTCACGGCGGTAGAGAATGCCAACAGCACCTTCAGCACCCATCACGGCAATCTCCGCTGACGGCCACGCGAAGTTGACGTCGGTTCTGATGTGCTTCGACGCCATCACGCAGTAAGCACCGCCGTACGCCTTGCGCGTGATCACGGTCAACTTGGGCACTGTCGCTTCCGCAAACGCATACAACAGCTTCGCACCGTGCGTGATGATGCCGCCGTGTTCCTGCGAAACACCCGGCATGAAACCCGGCACATCTTCAAACGTCACGAGGGGAACGTTGAAACAGTCGCAGAAACGAACAAATCGTGCGCCTTTTATTGAAGCAGCAATATCCAACACGCCCGCGAGATGCGCCGGCTGGTTCGCCACTACGCCGACTGGACGTCCGCCAAGTCGCGCAAAACCAACGCAGATGTTGGGAGCGAACATCTGATGCACCTCGAAAAAGTAACCATCATCGACAACGTGATTGATGACCTCGCGAATGTCGTACGGTTGATTCGACGCCTCCGGCACGATGTTGTTAAGGTTCGGCTCGATACGATCAATCGGATCGCTTACGTCCACACGCGGCGGATCTTCAAGGTTGTTTGACGGTATGAACGAAAGCAGCTCGCGCACAATGCGCAGTGCATGTTCGTCTGAATCGGCAGCAAAGTGTGCCACGCCGGAGACGCTGTTGTGAGTAACGGCGCCGCCGAGTGCTTCTTTTGTGACCTCCGCGTGAGTGACAGTCTTGATTACATCTGGTCCTGTGATGAACATGTAGGACGTGTCTTTGACCATGATGTTGAAATCAGTGATCGCAGGACTGTAAACCGCGCCGCCCGCACATGGTCCCATAATGCAACTGATTTGCGGCACCACACCGCTTGCTAACGTGTTGCGTAGAAAAATATCGGAGTAGCCTCCGAGACTGACAACTCCTTCCTGAATACGCGCGCCACCAGAATCGTTCAAACCGATAATCGGAGCACCAACTTTCATCGCGAGATCCATTACTTTACAGATCTTTTCGGCGTGAGTTTCGGAAAGCGATCCACCAAAAACAGTG
>DASXRE010000094.1:0-11131 GCA_036506775.1 Pyrinomonadaceae bacterium
GACGTCGATGAGCAACAGGCCTGCCTCGACGCGCGCTACGTCCAGCGCCAGCATCCCCGCAGCATGAATATCGAAAGCCTTCCCGTGGTCCATCAGCGCATCCCAGACTTTCAAGGCCTGATCGGATGCGATCCAGATCTCGTAACCGAGATCGCCGGTGTATCCGGTGCGTGAAATCTCGACCGGCACACCCGCAATCGTGCCTTTCGTGACCCGGAAGTACTTCAGGTTCGCGATGTCGGCGTCTTTAACCAGACCCACGAGCAATCTGCCGGACGTTGGCCCTTGCAGTGCGAGTGCGGAAACACTCTCTGAAATGTCTTCGATCCGCACGTCCATGCCCGCCGCATTCTGAGTAAACCAGCGCAGACTCGGATCCGCGGCGGTCCAGCGGTACGTGTTCTCTTCGAGACGCGAAACGGTGCCGTCGTCGATCACTTTGCCGCGTTCGTCGCACCACGGCGTGTAGACCACTTGGCCCACCGTGACCTTGCGCATATCGCGTGTGATTATGCGATCGACGAGACGCGTCGCGTCCTTTCCCGTAAGCCGGTACTTGAAGAGCGGCGAAATATCGATCAGCGCAGCCGCGTTGCGGATCGCGTTGTACTCGTGTTCGTGATGCGGCTCGTAGGAACTGACCGCATAGTAACCAGACCACTCGCGATAGCTGAGACTCTCGCAGAGTTGGAATGTTCGTTCGTGAAAAGCGGTTCCGATGGGCATGTGTATGTGTTTTGTCCTGCGTTTGTCAGGGCGAGCGATTATAAGTATGCTAGCGCGCTTGCAGCAAGGCACTCCTTTTACTTCAAAGGCAATCCACAGATGACCGTAGAGAGTGATCTGTGGAATCTGTGGATGGTTTGATGAATAACAAGTACGACGTCGTCGTGATTGGCGGCGGGCATAACGGTCTGGTTAATGCGGCTTATCTGGCGCGCGCGGGCAAAAAAGTTCTGGTGCTCGAGCGGCGTCACGTGCTGGGCGGCGCGGCCGTAACCGAAGAAGTTTTTCCCGGCTTCAAATTCTCTGTTTGCTCTTACGTCGTCTCACTGCTGCGGCCCGAGATCATTCGCGAACTCGATCTCCCGCGGCACGGGCTGGAGATCCTTCCGCTCGACGGCACGTTCACGCCGATGCCGAACGGCGACTACCTCTGGCGTGTGAACGATCACGCCCGCACGCGCCGCGAAATCGCGCGACATTCAAAGCTCGACGCCGAAGCCTACGACGAGTATGGCAAGGCCATGATCGAGATGGCCCACTTCGTCAAACCGATCATGAGCATGACGCCTCCCGACCCAACGAGCCTGGATCCACGAGGTTGGAAGAATCTTGCTTTCCTGGGCCGGCGCTTTCAACAACTGCCTGACGACGACAAATACAATCAGGTGCAATTAATGACGATGAGCGCCGTCGATTTTCTCGACCAGTGGTTCGAAACTGACGTGCTCAAAGCGACGATGTCCGCGTCGGGCATCATCGGAACGTTTCTCGGAGTGCGCTCTCCCGGAACTGCGTACGTGTTGTTGCATCATTACATGGGCGAGATCGATGGCGCGTTTCGTTCGTGGGGCTTTGCACGCGGCGGTACCGGCGCGATCTCAAACGCGATCGGCGACGCAGCGCGCGAAGCGGGCGTCGAGATCCGGATGCAGGCGCCGATTGAAAAGATACTGCTGAAGAATGGCCGTGCGACTGGTGTCGTGCTGCAAAACGGTGACGAGATTCAGGCGGACATTGTTTCGTCGAGCGTCGATCCACGTTTGACGTTCATGAGGATGATCGGCGAGGAGCATCTGCCGGATGAATTCTGCGTCGACCTGAAGCGCTACAAGTATCGCGGTTCGTCCGGCAAGGTGAATCTCGCACTTGATGGCCTGCCGGAGTTCAAAGCGCTGCCTGGTACGGGTGCGCATCTGCGCGGTGCGATTTCGATCTCGCCGGGTGTTGAGTACATGGAACGCGCGTACGACGAAGCGAAGTACGGACGTTTCTCGCGCCGGCCTTACATCGACATGGTGATTCCGAGTCTGACGGACCCTTCGGTGGCGCCGCCGGGCAAGCACGTGATGTCATGCTTCGTGCAGTACGCCCCGTACAATTTGAAAGAGGGCACGTGGGACGAGAAGCGGGACGAATTTGGCGACACGGTGGTTGACACAATTGCTGAGCACGCGCCAAACATTCGCGAGCTGATTCGCGATCGACAGGTGTTGACGCCGCTCGATCTCGAGCGTGAGTTTGGTCTGTCTGAAGGAAACATTTTCCAGGGCGAACTGACGCTCGAACAGTTGTTCTTTTTGCGGCCCGTACCCGGTTGGGCGCAGTATCGAACCCCAATCAAAAACCTTTACATGTGTGGTTCAGCGACGCATCCCGGCGGCGGGATCATGGGCGCGCCCGGCCGCAATGCGGCGCTGCAAATGTTGAAAGACGGAGCCTAGATATTTTCGATTGCCAATTGCCGATTGTCGATTTGACGTTACGCACGTTTGGCTCACATCGCAAAATGCGCTCGGCGGTGGCTGACGAACAAAACAAAATCGGCAATTGGCAATCGACAATCGTCAATAACAACTATGTCCACGTACGACGTCACGATCATCGGCGGCGGTCACAATGGTCTCGTGGCTGCCTGTTATCTTGCCAAAGGTGGCCTGAAGATACTCGTTCTTGAGCGGCGGGAAGTTGTTGGTGGCGGCGCCGTCACTGAAGAGATTCATCCGGGATTTCGCGTGTCGGCATTGGACCACGCTGCTGGTCCGTTTTCGGCTGACGTCGCCGCGGATCTGAATCTGTCGCAATTCGGGTTGGAGATGATCACGCCCGACGCGCGCGTGCTGGCATTGGCTCCGAACGGAGGGTCGCTGTGCTTGTACAACGATGTCGCGCGATCGGTCGCCGAGGTGGAAAAGTTTTCCGCGAAGGACGCGCGGAGTTATCCGGAGTTCGTTAACAGTTTTGCGCGCATCGGCCGCGTGCTTGCGCCGCTGGTCTCGATGACGCCGCCGTCGATCGATCAACCAGGCGCCGCTGATTTGTGGCAACTCGGCAAGGTGGGACTCGCGTTTCGCGGACTTGGGAAGAAAGACGAGTACCGCTTGTTGCGCTGGGGGCCCATGGCGGTTGCGGATCTGGTTAGTGAGTGGTTTGAGACGGAGCTGCTGCGCGCGACGGTAGCGGCGCGCGGGATCTATGGCGCGTTTGCTGGTCCATGGTCTGCCGGAACGAGTCTCGGATTGTTGTGGCAGGCGGCGATGGATGGAAGCGCAATCGGATCGGCGTCGTACGCGAAAGGTGGCATGGGTGCTTTGTCGGTTGCGCTGGCGAACGCCGCTAAAGCGGCTGGCTCAGAGATACGCACGCGTGCCGAAGTTGCAGCGGTTGTTGGCGCCGATGGCGATAAGCCGAAGGTCGTGCTCGAGGATGGTGAGGAGATTGAAACGCGCGTAGTGGTTTCAAACGCGGATCCGCGCACGACGTTTTTGAACCTCGTGGATCCGGTGGATCTGAATCCGAATTTCCTTTTGAAGATGCGCAACTATCGCGCACCGGGTGCGGCTGCGAAGATTAATCTGGCGCTGTCAGGCCTGCCCGTGTTCCCCGGTGTAAACGGCAGCGACCCGAAATCCAAACTGTCTGGACGCATTCACATCGGCCCGGAGATTGATTATCTCGAACGGGCGTTTGACGCGTCGAAGTATGGTGAGTTTTCGGCTGAGCCGTATCTCGACGTCACGGTTCCGTCGCTTGGCGATCCGACGCTCGTGCCGGAGGGCAAGCATGTGATGTCGGTTCACGTGCAGTTCGCGCCATACAAGTTGAAGCGAGGGGATTGGACCACGCGACACGGCGAGTTTGCTGATAACGTTCTTGATCAACTTGAGAAGTATGCGCCCGGATTGCGCGAATTGATTGTGGCGCAGCAAGTGATCACGCCGCTGGAGCTGGAACAGACTTATGGTCTCAGTGGTGGACATATTCATCACGGCGAGCAGTCGCTCGATCAGTTCTTTACTTTTCGACCGATGATTGGGTGGGCGCAATATCGAACGCCGCTAAAGCGGCTATATCTGTGCGGGGCCGGCACGCATCCCGGCGGCGGCCTGACCGGCCTCCCCGGCGCAAACGCCGCCCGCGAACTCGCCCGCGACTTCAAAGCGCGACGCTTTGATGGGTAACGGCGTGGCCCGTACGTCGCTACGCGACTAGCAGTGCTGTTAACCACGTCTTTCCCGGCGTTGAAACGCCGGGCTAAATTGATCCGACGCTACGCGTCGTCAATCCGAGTCGTTTCGATGTGCGATGGTTTGCGGTTTCGACGTGGGATAGTTTGCGGTTGTGCGACCTTTGAGTTTTGCGTGCGTGAGAATTAAACGCCCTGGTTTTTCGACGCGCTAGCGTCGGCTGAGTTTAGCCCGGCGTTTCAACCCCGGGATCCGAGATGAAATATTCGAATGGAGTCGCGTAGCGACGTACGATCTGTGATTCAGCGCGCGTGTCCGGAATTCAACGCCCTGGTTTTTCGACGCGCTAGCGTCGGCTGAGTTTAGCCCGGCGTTGAAACGCCGGGATTCGAGATGAAATATTCGATTGCAGTCGCGTAGCGACGTCGCGCACTCGGATGTCTCAACAAAATGCCCAAACGAAGTTTCGCCAGTGACAACAACGCAGGGGTTCATCCCGAGGTGATCGAAGCCATCAAGGCTGCGAACGACGGACACGTCGTCGCCTACGGCGATGATCCATTTACCGAACGCGCGGTAAAGGTCTTTCAAAAACATTTCGGCAAAGACATCGCTGTCTACTTCGTCTTCGGCGGCACGGGTGCGAACGTGCTCGGACTGAAGGCCATCACGAATTCTTACGAAGCGATCATCTGCGCGGAAACCGCCCACATCAACGTCGACGAATGTGGCGCACCAGAGAAATTCACCGGTTGCAAACTCCTGTCCGCGCGCACGCCGGACGGCAAACTCCGACCGGAACAGATCAAACCATTCCTGCACGGTATCGGCTTCGAGCATCACGTGCAACCGCGCGTGGTTTCCGTCTCGCAAGCCACGGAGATGGGCACCGTCTACACAAAGAGCGAACTCAAAACACTCGCGCGGTTCGCACACGACCGCAACCTGCTGCTGCACATTGACGGGGCTCGCATCGCCAACGCGGCGGTGAGTTTGAACGCCAGCCTCAAAGAGATCACGGTCGACGCCGGTGTCGACGTGCTCTCGCTCGGCGGCGCGAAGAACGGCATGATGTACGGCGAAGCCGTGGTCTTCTTCGACAAAAAACGCGCGACGGACTTCAAATACATCCGCAAACAAGGCATGCATCTGCCTTCAAAGATGCGCTTCATCTCGGCGCAGTTTGAAGCGTTGCTGTCAGGCGATCTATGGCGACGCAGCGCAGCGCACGCGAACCGAATGGCGCGTCTGCTCGCGAGTGAGCTGGAGAAAATCCCAAATGTGAAGCTCACGCAACCCGTCGAATCCAACGGCGTGTTCGCGGAAATCCCCGAGAAGCATATCGCTGCACTGCAAAAGAAATATTTCTTCTACGTGTGGAACGAGGAGACTTCGGAGTGCCGCTTCATGGCCTCGTTTGACACAACGGAAGACGACATTCGCGATTTCGTTGCGCTGGTGCGGAAGACCGTGAAGTGAGCCACGGATCACACAGTTCGGTGCTCAGTATTGATGTTGGCACGTCTGGCGTTCGTGTTGCGCTGTTTGACGAGGACGGGAATCAGATTGAAGGCGCGCAGGCAGTGACGCGCCGCGCCGTCTCTGATTTCGCGGAACTTGATCCGGATGCGCTGGTTGACGAAGTAATAAAGACTGTTGACGCGCTACTCACACTTCCTGTTGACGAAGCCTCACAGATCGAAGCGATCGCAATCTCCACATTTTGGCATAGCCTCGTGGGTGTCGATGCGGCGGGAGTGCCGACAACACCGCTGTTAACCTGGGCCGACACGCGCGCCGTCAAACAGGCAACAGAACTTCGCGCTGAGTTTGATGAGCAGGAGATTCATGCGCGCACTGGTTGCCGGTTTCATCCGAGTTACTGGCCGGCGAAATTACATTGGTTAAAGGTGCAGCAGCCAAACCAATTTAAGACCACGAAGGAATGGCTTGGCTTTGGCGAGTATCTCTGTTTTCGTTTGTTCGGTGAGCCACTGGCCAGCGTTTCAATGGCTTCGGCCACTGGACTGTTCGATCAACAGGCCTGCGACTGGGACTGGGCATTCAGTGAAGAGCTAGGCGTTTTCCCTGATCAACTGCCACTGATTCTCAAAGATGAGACCTTACCGCTGACCGATACTTTCAGACGCCGTTGGCCCGCACTCGCAGATGCGCGTCTCGTGATCGTAGTGGGCGATGGCGCGGCCAACAACATCGGCGGCGGTTGCAGCACGAAAGAGAACATCGCCTTGATGATCGGAACCTCGGGTGCGATGCGGGTCGTGTTCGCGGGTGAACCGCCGGCGACAGTACCGCCTTCGCTCTGGACTTATCGCGTGTCTCGCGAACGCATCGTTGTGGGCGGCGCGCTTTCTGACGGCGGTGGACTCTTGCAGTGGCTGGTCCAAAGACTAAATACCAGCGACCACATCGACACATTGCAACAACAACTCGCCGCCCTCGAACCCGACGCTCACGGTCTCACGATTCTTCCATTCTGGTCGGGCGAACGCAGCACCGGCTGGCTCGCGGACGCACACGGCGGCATCTTCGGCTTGCGCCAACAAACAACGACAGTCGAAATCATCCGAGCCGCACTCGAAGCCGTTGCCTATCGCTTCGCTTTGATCGCTAACGCACTCGACGAAATCGCACCGGCTGCTAAAGTGATCGCAACCGGCAACGCGCTGCGTTCATCGCCCGTTTGGTTGCAGATTATCGCCGACGTTTTAGGACGTCCGGTGCTGTTTGGCGGCTCGCCCGAAGCTTCTATACGCGGGGCTGCCTTGCTTGCGTTGGAGGCCGTGGGCAAAATAGCAAACATCGAGGCAGTTCCGGTTTTCGTCGACGAGGTTTTCGAACCTGACATGCAGCGACATGCGCGCTACGGCGAAGGGCTCGCACGACAGCAAGACCTGTACGATCGATTGTTTCGAAACTGAACCACAGAGACACAGAGGCACAGAGCAAACAAACACCACTCAGGACACGCAACTAATGAGCGCACCTTTGCAGAAAGAAAACTCCAACACCACCCCAGAACTCGATCAACTCTGCATCAACACCATTCGCGCGTTAACGCTTGACGCGGTCCAGAAGGCGAAGTCCGGACACCCGGGCCTACCGCTCGGAGCCGCGCCGATGGCTTACGTTCTCTGGACCCGTTTCCTGCGCCACAACCCGAAGAATCCGAAGTGGCACAATCGAGATCGGTTTTTACTTTCCGCCGGTCACGGTTCGATGCTGCTCTACTCGTTGCTGTATCTGACTGGTTACGATCTGCCGCTCGAAGAGTTGAAGAACTTTCGCCAGTGGGGTTCGAAAACGCCAGGCCATCCGGAATACGGCCTAACGCCGGGCGTGGAGATCACCACTGGTCCATTGGGCCAAGGCTTCGCGAACGGAGTCGGAATGGCGATGGGCGCCGCTCATCTTGGCGCGAGGTTCAACACGGAACAGTTTCCGCTGATCGATCATCACGTTTACGCCATCGTCTCCGACGGCGACCTGATGGAAGGCGTCGCGTCTGAGGCGGCTTCACTTGCGGGACACCTGAAGCTCGGCAAACTGATCTATCTCTACGACGACAACCACGTCACCATCGAAGGCTTCACCAGTCTCGCCTTCAGCGAAGATGTGCCCAAGCGATTCGAAGCCTACGGGTGGCACACGCAGACAGTTGCCGACGGCAACAACCTCGACGATATCGACGCGGCGATTCGCTCGGCGCAGGCCGTCAAAGATCGGCCGAGCCTGATTTCAGTCAAGACGATCATCGGTTACGGAATGCCCACGCAAGGGACGCGCAAAGCGCACAGCGACCCACCGGGCGAAGACGCCGTTCGTGAAGCAAAACGACATCTTGGCTGGCCGGAGGACAAAGAGTTTTTCGTGCCCGAAGAAGCGTTGTCGCACTTCCGCGAGGCGGTCGAACGCGGCGCGCAGCAGGAAGCCGAATGGCATGCTTTGGTTGATAAGTATGAACAGACGAATCCTGAAGACGGCAAGCTGTGGCGTATCACGATGAACGGCGATCTGCCCGAGGGTTGGGAAGATCACCTGCCGAAGTTTGAAGAGCCGAAAGCCGTTGCGACGCGCGTCGCGAGTGGTGAAGTTATCAACGCGCTCGCCCCGGTATTGCCGATGTTAATTGGCGGCTCGGCGGATCTGGGCGTTTCGAACAACACGGATATCAAAGACAGTCACAGCTTCGAAGCCGGCTCTTACGACGGCCGCATTTTGCATTTCGGTGTGCGCGAACACGCGATGGGCTCTACGATGACGGGAATGTCGTTGAATGGCGGTCTGATTCCATTTGGCGGCACGTTTTTGACGTTCTCGGATTACATGCGTCCGGCGATCCGTTTAGCTGCGCTTTCCGAGGTGCAGGTCATCTATGTCTTCACTCACGATTCGGTGGGACTCGGTGAGGATGGTCCAACGCATCAGCCGATCGAACATCTCGCGGCATTGCGTGCGATTCCGCATCTGTTTGTGATTCGTCCGGCGGATCCAGCGGAAGTGAGTGAAGCATGGCGCATTGCTATCCTGCGACGGCATGCGCCGACCGCGCTGGCGTTGACGCGTCAAAAGGTACCGGTGATCGATCGTCAGCGTTTTGCAGCGGCGGAAGGTGTACGCCGCGGTGGTTACGTGCTCGCTGAAGCTGAAACTGCTGACGGCGATGTGACCACGCCGAAACTGATCCTGATCGCGACTGGCTCGGAAGTTTCACTAGCGCTCGACACACGCGAAACGTTGCAAGGTGAAGGCACGCCGGCGCGCGTTGTCTCGTTGCCCTGTTGGGAATTGTTCGAGGCGCAGTCGAAAGAGTATCGCGACGAAGTGCTGCCGCCTTCTGTGACCGCGCGGCTGGCGATTGAAGCGGGAGTTTGTCAGGGATGGGATCGGTACGCTGGAGAGAAGGGCGCGGTGATCTGTCTCGATCGGTTCGGCGCTTCAGCGCCGGGCGAAGTGGCGTTGCGTGAATTGGGATTTAATGTCGAGAACGTGCTGAAGCACGCGCGTGCTTTGTTGTGAGTCATTATGCGAATTGCGGTGGGTGCAGATCATGGTGGGTATCCGCTCAACGAACGGATCATTGATGAACTGCGCCACGCCGGCCACGAACTCACCGACTTCGGCACTCACGACGGCTCCATTCCTGACGATTATCCTGACTATGCAAAACAGGTTGGCGAAGCCGTGCAGAACGGCGCGGCCGAGATCGGCATTCTGATCTGTGGCAGTGGTGTCGGCGCGGCGGTGGCCGCAAACAAACTCCGTGGTATTCGCGCCGCGCTTTGTGGCGACACCTATTCCGCGCATCAGTCACGCGAACACGATGATTGCAACGTGCTCTGTCTCGGCGCGCGCGTTACCGGAGTCGAACTCGCGCTCGACATCGTGCGTTCGTTTGTCGCAGCGAAGTTTACCGGGGAAGAACGTCACCGGCGGCGCCTGGCGAAAGTCGAAGCAATGGAACGCTTGTAGGGGCGGCACTCCGCGGCCGCCCCCCAGATGCGGTAGAAGGATGGCCCGAGTCTCGTCGACGACCCGCGCCGTTTGACGGTGGGGCGGCCACGGAGTGGCGCCCCTACAGTCAACGCGCAAGCGGCACAGTTAACATACGAACCGCAACGCACGCGGCATCACCCGAAACTGCACCGGAGTCACGCCTTTGACGTTTCCGTCAGCTTCCAAAGGCATCGCATCCTGAAGCATCAGAGTTTCAATCCGTACATTCGCACCCTGTGCCAGCGAAACTTTCGGATTGTTGAGATGACCACCAGTGTGAATCCGCGAAAGCTCGGTAACCACATTCGTGCGGCTCAGACCCGACGCGGTAACCACATCGACTTTGCCGTCATCCAGACGCGCCGCCGGCGAGAACATCATTCCACCACCGGCATATAAACCGTTCGCGACGCCGATCAGATTCATTGGTCCATCGGCGACAACCCGTCCGTCAACGGTGACTCTCACGCGACGTTCACGCCACGCCGCCAACGCGCCCACGGCCGCGAACACAAAACGAAACTCGCCCGAAAACCGCCGCATAAACGCGCACTGCGCCGCTACGCGGCTAGCCGTCTCGCCGCCGATACCCATCGTCGACGCATTCAAACAGATAAACGGCTTTTGAAATCCATCGCAGAGACCGTAAAGCACGTCGACCGGCTGTGAAGTTCGCTCCGCGCGGCAAAAAGACAAAAGCGTCTCGATCCACTCTTGAAGCGGCGCGCGCTTGCGCCGCAATCCCCGGGCGAAATCATCGCCCGTGCCGGCGGGAAGAATGGCGAGCGTTGCGTCAGGATTAATCGGCGTGGGAGGTTGCTCGAAATCGTGGTTGAAGTTAAAGAAGCCTTCCGCCGCTTCGCTGAGTGTGCCGTCGCCACCGACGACGACGATGAGTTCAACTCCGGAGTTTAATGCAGCGCGGGTTTGAATAGTCGCATCGCCGGCGGATTCCGTGTGATGAACACGATAATCAACGCCGGCGACGTCGAGTTGGGACTTAATTGTGGGCCACGCTTGCCGTACTTTAGCAGCGACGTTGTTGACGATAACCAGCACTTAGCCGCGGGCACGCGCGCGGCTGGCGGCGAGCGCCAGTTCGCGTGCACGAGGCATTGCGTCAACGGCGCGCGAGATCTGCGGATCCGCGTCGTTGAAAACCTGTGTCGCAATGCGATAACCGTAAGCTGCTGACAGCAGGTTGTAGCGCAACTGTCTCTCCGCAAACGCGCGCGACTTGTCGAGTTGGTCCGGCGTGACTTTGAAAATCGGTTTATTCGCCGCAAATTTTTTCAGTTGCGCGAAGACCGCCTCGGTGATCGGATAGTCCTCGGTCGCCAAATCGTGCTCAAAGTCGATCGGCCGCTGAACCTTGTACGACTCAAAACCCTGAACTCTGCCAGTGGTCAGTTCGAGTGAAAACG
>DASXRE010000095.1:0-32661 GCA_036506775.1 Pyrinomonadaceae bacterium
CATCGACGAGACTGACGAATAAGCGACCAGCTTTTTCACGTCGCCGTCTTTCTTCACGACGAAATACATCGCCGCCAGCGCGCCGTAAATGATGCTGACGATCGCGAGGAAGACGATCACGCTGCGCACGCCAAACGTGCCGAAGCTGGTGTGCCAGGTGCTTTGATCTCTCGACGCAGCGGGAAACATCGGCAGGTTGAAACGATAGAAACCGTACGTTCCGAGCTTCAGCAGGATGCCGGCGAGAATCACTGAACCGGCCGTCGGCGCCTCGACGTGCGCATCAGGCAGCCAGGTGTGAAACGGAAACATCGGCACCTTGATGGCGAAGCCGAGCGCGAAGGCGACGAACAAAAGGATCTGTAACGTGCCCATCGGCAAGACAGATCCGATCGCCTGCATATAGAGGATATTGAAATTACCGGTGCCGTTTCGTATTGCTGTCTCAAGGGTCGTGGAGACCATTTGCGTTGCCGCATCGTTGCCCGCGAGCAATCTGACGGTGCCCTGCGTGATTTGCTTCGCCAACTCCGTGTCCTGCGTGAGGAAGTACATCTTCAACACGCCAAGCAGCATCACGACTGAGCCCACAAGTGTGTAGAGAAAGAACTTGATGGCCGCGTACAGCCGGTTCTCACCACCCCAGATGCCAATCAGGAAATACATCGGCACCAGCGATACTTCGAAGAACAGGTAAAACAGAAACAGATCCATCGAAGCAAACACGCCGATCACGGCCGTCTGCAACAGCAGCAACAGAACGTAGTATTCCTTCTCGCGTTTCTGAATGTATTCCCACGATGACAACGCCGCGATAGCACCCAGCAGTGTAGTCAAGACGATCAGCAGCACGGCCACGCCGTCGACGCCCATCTGGTAACGCGCGCCGATGATCGGTATCCACTCGTGGTCCTCAAGAAACTGCATGCCACCGACGCCGCGGTTGTACTTCAAGAGCCACAACGACAGAATGAAGTCGAGGGCAAACCACGCCGTCGCGAATCGCTTGATCAGGCTCGACTGGTCCTTCTTCATGAGCGCCAGGATGAGGATGGCGCCGAGTGCCGGAAGCCACGTGACGAAGGAAAGAATGTAATTGTTCATAGGTTTTGCAGCGGTGGCACTCTGTGGCCACCCTTTCTCACATAACCGCCGCGAAGATTCCGCGCAGCATGGTCGCAATGTCTCGCGCAAAGAACGCAGCCACAGCAAGCATCAATCCCACGACCATCACGAGTGCATAATTCTGGGTGAGCCCGGTTTGTGCGGCTCGTAACAGGGGCGACATCAAGCGCACGACGAAGGCGGCAATGATGTTGACCAGTCCATCGACAAAATACTTGTCGATACCACCGACGATGCGACTGAAGAGTCGACTCAACGCTGCGAGGCCGTTAACGATGCCATCGACCACTCTGGAGTCGAACGAGAAGACCGCGCGCGCTGCGTCCATCGTGCGGCGAGTGATGGCCCAACCGTAAAACTCATCAACCCAGTACTTGTTGTAACTCGCGAGGTAAAGCGGACGCAGTCGCTGCGCCCAGATGTCGGGCAACGCCGGTCGCCAGACGTAGAACAGGCCGCCGAGCAACATGCCGATGCCTGCGGCGACCAGTGAAATCACGATAAAGAGCCACTCGGTGGCCAGCTCGCTGTGAAGACTGTTTTCTACAGCGTGGGCCAGGTTAAAGCCGCTGGCTGCGGCCGCGGTTCCGTGCGCAGCTTCAGCTCCGTGTTCAGCAACCGGCGCTGCTTCGCCGTGTTCTCCACCCGTTGCGGCAGCGGCTTCGTGGCCGCCTTCAGCAGTCTTAAACTCACCGGTCGAAGGATTCCAGATGATCGGATTAAGCCAGTTGACGATGTTCAGCCTGCCGCCGGGATGCTCCGCAGCGGTGACAAACCGAAAAGCTGGCCCAACGCCAACGAAGCCGCCGATAGTCGCCAACACCGCGAGCACGGCCAGGGGCACCCACATCGACCGCGGCGACTCATGTGGGATGTGCGCGCCATGTTCGTGTCCGCCGCGTCCGTGCGTGGCGATGTGCGCCGCAACGTCTTCATGCACTGGTCCAACGTGCTCGCCGGGTTCGTGTCGCGGACGATCGCCTGCCGATGGCAACTGCGCATCGTGTGGCGCAAGTCCTTTGTCGTAAGCTGACGCGTATGCCTCGTCAGCTTCACCACCGGCGGGTTTTTCGAGAAACCTCTCGCGCCCCCAGAACGTCATCGCCATCAGCCGCGTCATGTAGAACGCCGTGCAGATCGCCGCGATGGTGCCGACCAACCACACCAGCCAGCCGAGCGGGATCTGCGTCGTCGACGCCGCGCTCCAAAGAATCTCATCCTTGGACCAAAAGCCGCTGAAGGGGATGAGGCCGCAGATCGCCAGCCAGCCGGCGAAGAAGGTCCAGTATGTGTACGGCATGTACTTCTTCAACCCGCCCATGCGGCGCATATCCTGTTCGTGGTGCATGCCGTGAATCACGCTGCCGGCGCCGAGAAACATCAGCGCCTTGAAGAACGCGTGCGTCATCACGTGGAAAATGCCGATGACAAACGCGCCCACGCCGCAGGCCATGAACATGAAGCCAAGTTGGGATACGGTCGAGTAAGCGAGGACTTTTTTAATGTCGTTCTGGGTAATACCGATTGTCGCGGCGAAGATCGCGGTCGCAGCGCCGACGAGCGCAACGACCAACAGCATCGTTTGCGAGTGCTGGAAAATGACGTTGGTGCGAGTGACCATGTAGAGACCGGCGGTCACCATTGTCGCAGCGTGGATCAGTGCGGAAACAGGAGTTGGACCAGCCATCGCATCGGGCAGCCACACGTGCAGCGGCAGTTGCGCCGACTTGCCACACGCGCCGACGAAAAGTCCCAAGGCAATCCACGAGAGAATGCCCCAATGGCCGAGCGTTTCCATCGGAAACGCTTTTGCCTGTTCAAAGACTTGCGTGTACTGCGCGGTGCCGAAGGTGGCGATGACACCGAAGATCGCGAGCGCGAAACCGAAGTCGCCGACGCGGTTGGTGATGAAAGCCTTGCGCGACGCGTTGGCGGCTTCCTGGCGATCGAAGTAATAGCCTATGAGCAGGTAGGAACAGAGACCAACACCTTCCCAACCGACAAACATCATCAGGAAGTTTGAGCCCATCACCAGCACGAGCATCGCAAACATGAAGAGACCCATGTATGCGAAGAAGCGATAAAAGCCCGCCTCGCCGTGCATGTATCCGGTCGCGAAGATGAAGATGCACAACCCGACGCCGGTGACGATCAGCATGAAGACCGACGAGAGCGGATCGAGCTGATAGCTCCACTCGATGTTGAGTAGTGCAGCGCCAGGCGCGTCGTTAATAAAAACAATCACTCCCTGATGCTGGCTACGTTCCTCCGGCGTCATTGCCGCAAACCGCTCGGCCGCCTGCTTATGCGCTTCAACCTGACCTCGTTCGTACCTGCCCTGGTTGATGCTAACTGCACCCGCGGGAATCCAGTCAAAACTGAAACCGTCCTGACTTGTTAAGTAAGGCTTGGGCCACTCGGCGTGACCGCCGAAGCCGTACGAGTAGACCGCTGCGACACTGATGAGGAAAGCCAGCGCCACGGATCCAACCGCGATGCCACCGATCAATTGTTCGGAAAAGCGAAACTTCCGGCCGAAGAGGCCGTTGATGGCGGCGCCGAGCAGTGGTAGCAGGGGAACTAGCCAGATGTATTTGTACATTTCACCATTTAAGGAGGTCGATCTCGTCCACCCAGATCGTTTCCTTGTTGCGATAGAGCGCGATAACGATCCCTAGACCGATCGCCGCTTCAGCCGCGGCCACCACGATCACAAAGACCGCGAAGAGCTGGCCCGCAAGCGCGTTGACACTGCCTGTTGACTGCAAGTAGCGCGAGAAAGCGACGAAGTTCAAATTGGCGGCGTTGAGTATCAACTCGATCGACATGAAGATCACGATGATGTTGCGCCGCGTCAGCACTCCGGCCACGCCGATAATGAACAGCAATGCGCCGATCACGAGAAACTTCGACAAGTCGGGATGCGTGGCGGCGTGCTTCATCGCCGCGAAACGCCCGCCCTCAGCGTCTGCTTCCTGAAACAAGAACGCCAGCACGGGCATAAAACTGTTGAGCATGTTCATTCAGATGGTGGTTCCAGCTTAGCGAGTTCGGGATCTCTCGCGATCTCGTTCTGCAAAGTCTCTGGATCGAGGTCATCCGCGGAGGCTTCCTGTCTGAGCGTTCGCGCCAGCATGACGGAGCCGATGATTGCCACCAGCAGCAGTACGCTCGCGATCTCGAAAGGCAACGACGCGTAACGGTAAAGACTGCCGCCGACGCGTTCTGTGTCTCTGGTTATTTGGCTTGTACCAGTTGCATTCGCGGGCCCTGACTGGTCTCCGCTTGCTTGTGCGGCAATTGGCGCTTCCGGCTGCCCGTAACGTTTCTGCAAGCCCCTGTATCCCTGACTGGCGGCGTACAGCACCCCCAGGACGAGCAGGCCACAGAAGATCAAACTCGCAGTCACCTGACGCTGATTGTTGAAGATCTCTTCGCGGCCGTGTTCTTCAGCGCCGACGTTGACAAGCATGATCACGAACAGAAACAGGACCATGACGCCGCCGACGTAAACGAGTATCTGCACGCCTGCGATGAACTCCGCTCCGGCGAGCACAAACAACGCTGCGACCGAGACGAGCGACGAGATCAGAAACAGCGCGCTGTGCACCGCATTGCGCGCCATCACTGTCAGCAGCCCCGCAAAGATCGCAGAGAGCGCGAAGATCCAGAAGAAGAGCGCTTCGTAGCCGGATAAGATCATTGCCGATTGTCGATTGCCGATTGCCGATTTAGTTTCATTACGGTTTTCGAGATTTCGATCGTGCAGTTATGCGCGAGCTCGCCATGATTCGCGTTAACTCGTTTGCCTCATCTAGCAAAGGCTGAACCAGCCCGGCCTTCAGAAGGGAGCCCTCAATGATCAACTCCAACCAAAAAGCACTTTCGTCAGCTTCCTCTTCTACTATTCCCAGCTTTGCTACAAACTCCGCTTTCGATCTACCTTTACATGCAGCACGGTAGTTCGAAGCGACCGAAGTTCCCGCTCTGATTAGCTGTCCGCCTACGGCTCTTCCCGCAAGGTTATTCGGGAGGACTGCAACTAATTTCATCACCCGCAGCGCAAACTGCTTCGTTCGTTTCTTCAGGTCTTCAGCGTTCACGGCGTGAGGTCTCCGCAGGAACGTCTAGTTTTTCAAATTGCCAATTGCCAATCGGCAATCGACAAATGCCCTAGCTTGTATACTTCACCGTTTCCCGGCCTTGCTCCAACATCTCGCGATTCCAGACGAAGCCCGCGCGTGAGTAGGTCGCGAGCTCGAAATCCTGCGTCAGTTCCAGGCATGAAGTCGGACATGCCTCCTGACAAAGCGCACAGAACATGCACCGCGACGTGTCGAAGATAAACTCGTCGAGCACTTTCTTGCGCCGCGGTTTGCCCGCCACGATGATCTCGACGTCCATTGCAATCACGTCGATACAGTCTTCAGGACAAGCAACCGCGCAAAGATTACACGCGATGCAAAGCGTATCGTGCGTCTCCGGATCCATGTTCAAACGAGGCGCGCCGTGAAAACGCGGCGCCACGTCCGGACGCACCTTCGGATACTGCTCGGTGTAGATTCCCTTACCCGCCACCGCGTCCTTGTCGGTGATCGCGCCAAGGTTGTACTTCAACGTGAGCCCGAGTCCTTTGATCAAATCGATCATGAAGAACCGTTTCAGCTTCTGCGTCAACGTCGGTTTTGGAGTTTTTACTAACGGCATTGGTAAACCTCTTTATTGTCGAATGCCAATTTTCGATTGCCGATTGATCGCCAGGCTCGACACGCATCTGAAATGGAACCTCCGCTAAATCGTCAATTGGCAATCACGACACTGCCGGTTTGCCTTGCGGCAAATTCACTAACCTGATATTTCGCCGCTGCGTCTTGAGATTGAAATCGCGCGAGCGCCAGTTGATTCGCGCCAGCAACGCTGCGGTTATGAACACACCAACCAGCCCGATTGCGATCATGATCAACTTACCGGATAGCGTCAGATTCAATCCGCGATTGATAGACTCGACGGTGTTCATTCCGCGCCAGCCATTCAGTGCCTGCACCAGAAAAATCGCAAAAGCAGACAGCACAATGTTGATGAGCGTCGATGGAATCAACCACTTCCATCCGATATCCATCAACTGGTCATAACGAAAACGCGGCAGGGTCCAGCGCAACCAGAAATAGACGTAAAGGATAATTGAAACCTTCACCA
This sequence comes from Pyrinomonadaceae bacterium, assembly GCA_036506775.1. GTDB lineage: Bacteria > Acidobacteriota > Blastocatellia > Pyrinomonadales > Pyrinomonadaceae > PSRF01. The sequence goes on from DASXRE010000095.1 coordinate 6,322, forward strand.
AAAACACCAGCAGGCTCACGACCACGTACAAGTTGTGATGCCCGCTGGCCTCCAGCCGGTAGACAAAGGGAAAATACCAGCCGCCGAGAAACACCGTCGTCGCGACCGCGGAAACGACAACCATCGCCGCGTATTCAGCCATGAAAAAGAGCGACCAGCGCATGCCGGAATATTCAGTGTGAAACCCGGCGACGAGTTCGGATTCCGCCTCCGGCAGATCAAACGGCGCCCGATTGTTTTCCGCAATACCGCTGACCAAAAAGATGATAAAACCAGCGGGCTGATACAAGACGTACCAAATCGAATCTGAACCTTGAGCGGCAACGATCCCCGAGAGCGACAACGTGCGCGCAAACATCAGCGCGCCGATCAACGACAATCCCATCGAGACTTCGTAAGAGACCATCTGCGCGCTGGAACGCAAACCACCAAGCAGCGCATATTTTGAATTGGACGACCAGCCCGCGAGAATCAACGCCAGCACGCCGACACTGGAAACCCCCAGCACCAGCAACAAGCCGATGTTCACGTCGCCAATCACCGCCCAGTCTGGTCCAAACGGAATGACGGAGAAAACGATAAATGCAGAGGCCACCGCGATGTAAGGCGCGAAGAAAAAGATCCAGCGATCTGCCTTTTCCGGAACGAAGTCTTCTTTCATGAGAAGCTTGAGTCCATCAGCGATTGGTTGCAGCAGTCCCCACGGCCCAACGCGCATCGGTCCGAGCCGCGCCTGGATGAACGCCGAAATCTTTCGCTCGAGGTAAGTCGCGTACGCCACCCACAACGCAATGAGTGTAACAACCAAACCAATCTGAATTAGCGGCCAGATGAAATAGTTGATCGTTTCCTCACTGAGGTTCAGTCTCAGCAAAAGATCGTTCAGAACATTTAACGGCCCGAATAGCAGCATGTGAGTCTCAGCGATCAATCTCTCCCAGAACGATGTCGAGGGTGCCAATGATTGCCACCACGTCAGCCACCAGATGACCGACGCACATCTTTTTCAAAGCCTGCAAATTGACGAATGACGGCGGCCGAACTCTCACGCGATACGGTTGCGCGCTGCCGTCAGAAACCAGATAACAACCAATCTCGCCCTTTGGACCTTCGATTGAATGGTAGTAATCGCCTGCCGGCGTCTTCACGATCTTCGGCAACTTCGCGTTCACTGGCCCATCGGGAAGCTTGTCCAGCGCCTGCACGATGATGCGGCGCGACTGTCGCATCTCTTCAAGCCGGACTAAATAACGATCATACGTATCGCCGTTTTCGCCAAGTGGAATGTCGAAATCCATATCAGCGTACGCCGCGTACGGCCGCGACTTGCGCACGTCCCACGCGACGCCCGAACCACGCAGCGCCGGCCCCGACAAACCGATCGCAATTGCATCCGGGCCAGAGATAATGCCAATACCGACTGTTCGACTCAGCCAAATGCGATTCTCAGATAGCATGGTTTCATACTCGTCGAGCCGCTTCGGAAAGTTGTTGGTAAACTGCCGGACGTCCTTCTCAAAATCGTCGTAGGCATCGTTTGGCATGCCGCCGACGCGCCACGCGTGGCAGGTCAGCCGCGCGCCAAACTGGCGTTCAAAGATCTTCAGAATCTCTTCGCGTTCACGAAGCGCCCACAGCAGCACGGTGACGGCGCCGATATCGAGCGCGTGCGTTGCCAGCCAGAGCAGGTGCGACGCAATGCGATTCAGTTCAGTAAGAATCGTGCGCAGGTAGTGTGCTCGCGGCGGAACGGCGAGACCCATCATCTGCTCGACAGTCTCGACCCACACCAGACCGTTGGAGACTGCGGCGATGTAATCGAGACGGTCCCAGTAAGGAGCGATCATCGTGTACATGCGATTCTCGGCGATCTTTTCCATGCCGCGATGCAGGTAACCGATGTCACAGTCGAGATCCATGACGGTTTCGCCGTCGAGTTTGAGAACAACGCGCAACACGCCGTGCGTGGACGGGTGTTGCGGCCCCATGTTCAGCACCATTTCTGGGCTGTCGAGCAGGGTCTCCTGGGTTGTCGCTATTTCTACCTGGTGCATACGAACTCTGTTAACGCTGTCCACAGACTACGCAGAGTTCTGTGGAAGCTGTGTGTGGTTCTAGTTTGCTGGTGCGCCGGCCGAATGCGGTTTGAAACAACCGGTCACACGCCACGGCTCGATCACCAGACCGATCTCCTCCGCGTCGCCACTCGACTTCTTCTCCACCAACTTCAACACGATCGCACTCGCCGCACTCGCCTTATTCCAGACGTTACGCGGTTCCGCTGTTTCCGTCAGAACAAACCCGGCGCCCTCCGCCGCCGCGGGCGTGTCGAAAACTTTGGCGTCGTAATGGGCGGCAATCTCTTTCGGCGTCATTTATCCTTCGGCATCACTTCCTTGCCGCCACGAAAGATATCGCGCATCAATCGTTCCTGCGGCACGGACAAAATCTCCAGACCGTACCCGCGCCGCTGTTGCAACTGCTCCATTTGCACATCAGTCATTTCCGGCAGGTGCTTTCCGGTCCACGCGTTCTCGATGAATTCCAGCGGATAGTCTTTGCGCAACGGATGACCTTCCCAGTCCGGCGGCAAAAGCAGGCGTCGCAGATCCGGATGACCTGCGAACGGAACACCAAACAGATCGTAGACCTCGCGTTCCAGCCAGTTTGCTGCCGGCCATACGCCGGTGACACTCGCTACGCCTGCGCTGTCGTCTGTGCGAACTTTGAGGCGCACGCGCTGGTTCGTCGGAATCGAGAACAGGTTGTAAACGACCTCGAACGGCGCATTCACACGCTCGGGATAGTGGACACACGTCAGGTCCGAGAGATAGTTGAAAGACGTTTCCTTGTCTTCCTTCAGAAACTCGCACACCGCTTCGATTCGGTCACGCTCGACGCGGACGGACAGTTGACCGATAAACTCCGACGCCTCGCCTATCGCCTCGCCAAACTCTGTTTTGAGTTTCTGAACGAGCGGGTGATTGCTCGCGTCCGTTGGCTTGGGTCCTTCCTCTTTTTTCTTGACGGGAGGTTTAGGTGCGCCCGCGGCGGCGGGTTGATCGGTGGCCAACGATTCCTTGACGGCCGCGACCCGCGCCTTCGCCTGCTCAACCATCGACGCTTTTTCAGCGTCGGCGCCGGCAAGTTCTCCCGCGGGAGGAATAGTGGATGGTGAGGGCGTCCCGGACGAATCGGCTGGCGATCCGTCCGGTCGCAAAGGTTCTTCGGAACCAGGCTGCTTCGTGTCGTCTGACATGGATGGCCTGCGAGCCTCTACACCTATACTTCGATTAGCAGATTAAAACAAAGCGCGGGGATGCACTGTTACTGCTAATTAAGAGAAGAGCTTGAATTCGAATACGGATTATAGCAAAGCGCCGGGGATCTTACCTCATGAGCACCTTATCGCAGCAAATTTTTTTGAACTGGTGTAAATTCACCGCACTGTGACGCGCGCCCCCGCCAACCGGACGATGACCCTGTCTGACGCGGAGCTGGCGTCGTACAAAAGCAAACTCGTACGGCTCGACACGAAAGCCACGCGCGATCAAATCCGCGACCGGGTCTTTTGTCAGGACGTTTTTACACTGCTGCCGCTGCTTCCCGACGCTTGCGTCGATCTGATGTTCGCGGATCCACCTTATAACCTGACGAAGAGTTTCAACGATCGCCGCTTCAGGAAGACTTCCGTTGATCAATACGCGGAATGGCTCGACTCCTGGCTCTCGCTAACCGTCAGGCTGCTCAAGCCCACCGCTTCCATCTACATCTGTGGCGACTGGGAATCGTCGGCTGCGATTCATCGCGTCGGTGAGAAGTATTTCATTCCACGAAATCGAATCACTTGGGAACGCGAGAAGGGCCGCGGGGCGAAGTCAAACTGGAAAAAGTGTGCGGAAGACATCTGGTTCTTCACCGTGTCTGACGATTACTACTTCGATGTCGAAGCGGTAAGACTCAAGCGACAGGTAATCGCGCCGTACACGGATTCCAACGGCGCACCAAAAGACTGGCTCGACTCCGCAGACGGCCGTTTCCGGCTCACGCATCCCTCAAATCTGTGGACCGATCTGACCGTTCCCTACTGGTCGATGCCGGAGAACACCGATCATCCCACCCAAAAACCCGAGAAACTGCTGGCGAAGATCATCTTGGCGAGCTCACGCAAAGACGGCCTGGTCTTTGATCCCTTCAACGGTTCCGGCACCACCACCGTCGTCGCAAAGAAGCTCGGCCGCCATTACCTCGGCATTGAAGTGGACGAAACATACTGCTGCCTGGCTGCTAAACGCCTCGAACTCGCCGCCCGCGATTCAACCATCCAGGGCTACGCAGGTGGCGTTTTCTGGGAACGAAACACCTTTTCCAGACAAGCCCGCAAGCGAATCGGCGACGACTAGTGAATTGCGAAAATAACGTTGTTGCTGCGAGTGCTTCCCGCCGTCACATTAACGAAGAGATCTCCGTGCAGCGTGGCGTCCTGAGGCAGTCTGACAATTATGGTGGTCACCGTTTCAAATCCCGGTGTTGGACCGACGTATTCGATCGGCAGTTCATACTGCACCCCTTGCGAACTGACTGCCGCAACCGTAAGAGTGCTCTTCGCGGCTGGATCAATGTTCATCGCGAACAGCATGACTCGAGTGCGCTGATCTGTGCTCAGGTTGAATGAAGAGATGGCAAAAGGTTCTTCGGTAAGCAAGGGTGACTGCAACACCAGCGCGCGGCCGGTCGCAGCGTCCGTAAGCAGCACCGGCGCAGGCGGAGATTGAACTGGTTGAGTACCGCCGGTGGTGAAACTCCAGGTTGGTCCACTCGCTGTCTGGTTAGCCATAGTCTTACTCACAACGCGCCAGTAATAAGTGGTCCCTGGTTGAAGCGATATTTGCAGCTTGTAAGACTCCATGACGCCGTCGTCCACAGACCCGGTCGTCAGGAGCGCGTCACCAGCTTGTGCGCCACTTTGACTAGTGCTCACGTTTGCAACATGCAGCGGCGGATTGGAAGAAGTACCGAAATAAATATCGTACTTATGCGCCCATGGTCCGCCTTCCCATTGCAGAGTCACGGTCGTGGGTTGACCTGTTGACGAGTTAACAGGTGAGAAATACGAAGGCTGATTTGGCGGCAGCGGCACGAAAGGCTCGTTTTCAGTGGTTGATTTCCACTTGCGCTCAAACTGATCGACGAACCATTGGAAAAACCACAACTTGGTAGTGAAGTAGTTGTGTTCCAACTGAAAGTTGGATGAAGGACCTGTCCAATTTGAAGAGCCGAAAATGGTCAAACCGCGGCCGTACAGAAGAACGGACTTCTGATGGTTAAGACCCAGATGCTTCCGCATCTTGATTTGCACGCCTGCCATGTACAGCCGATCCACATTCCACGAGTCCCATTGACGAGCAGGATTGCGGTATTCGTCTGGTTCGTGAATAAGACGCACGGGAACGCCGCGCTTGACGGCGGCGATAGTGGTGTCGGTGTATCCGGAGTTGGTGATTCGATACATGATGACGTCGATCTTTTTGGTTTCAGCATTCAGGTTTTGCTGCGTGCGAAGCAGGAAATCCTGGCTGGCGTCGGCGCTCGGCGGGAAATTGAGATCGGGATTGATCGGAAACGTCGGATACTTGCGTGTGAGTGGGCCGGTAACGTTTGCGTAGTTCGCGTAGAGGACAGTGTCGGTCCAGACGTCGTCATACTTCGTTTTGAAACTCTGAATCAAAGACGAATCATTCGTAAAGTAAATTGCCTCGTCGAAATAGTTGGTATTCGCAGCATCCGGAACGAAAAAATTACTGGAGTAATTGGCGCCGCTAAACTCGAGCTTGTTCTGACCCGCAAACAACATCATCTTCCAATGCACTATGCCGTCGCCAACTTTGTAGCGCATCGGAATACCTGCTGCTTTCAACTGGTTGAGCACTGCTTCGTTACCGTCGTAGGTTGGATTTGCGCGGGGGTCCACGATCACTCGCACCGGCACGCCGGCTTTGAACCTGTTTATGAGCTTGGTGGCGTAAGAAGAGTCTTGCATGAACCAGAACGCCACATCGATGCCGGTGGTTTCTGCATCGATCAGGTTCCACAAGGGCACGCGGCAATCCTCAAAGGCTGGATCACACAAACGCTCCTGTGCCTCTGTGCTCAACGGCGGCAAGATGAGAACGGCAAGGACTATCGAGCCTAGTAGCTTCGAGACGCTCATGGCTAACTCACCGAAACATACAGGGCGCTGAAGCAGCGCTGCATACGGCAAACCCAGGTGATCAGGGAAGCAGGTTTGCCTGTCGGCGCGACGGCAGGAACACAACGGTGAAGCAGCGGCTCCTGAAGGGAGGCTTGCGCGTCGTAGATTCTTGGTTAAGGGGAGCCGCATTATAGCAGGACCAGTTGCAATAGACACGGCAAATCTAACTGGAAGCCGCTTGGACGTACTAAATCCTAATTTGTAGGGCAGCACTCGGTGGCTGCCCCTTGTAACGCTTCAAAGGGGGTGGCCACGGAGTGCCACCCCTACAACTTGACGCCTCATAATCTCTTTTAGAGCAAAGCCCAACTTGACGACTCCGAGCAGCGACACCTATCATGTCTTGTTTGAAATTGCGGCCGCAGCGTCGTCTGTAGCCGCACGTTACATAGAGAGACGAAGAGAGTAATGAAACCAGGAATTCACCCGGAATACGTTGAGATCACTGTTAGCTGCGCTTGCGGCGAGACGTTCAAGACTCGCTCCACCAAAAAGGGCGACCTGCACGTGGAAATCTGCTCGGCTTGCCATCCGTTCTTTACCGGCAAGCAGAAGCTGGTCGATACCGCGGGACGCGTGGATCGCTTCAACAAACGTTACGGCAAGAAACTCGCGACGGAAGGCGCTGCGACTGCGAAGTAACACCTGAATTGATGGGTTTGCGCACCCAACATTAGCAACAACAACTCGAAGCCGGCGGATTTGGTCGGTCGCTCATAGTGCATCAAAAGCAGGAGAGCGACTTCAGCAACAAACGCCGGCCTTTTCGTATCCTAAAGCCATGAGTACACCAGAACGAGATCTCATTGTCGGCGGCCAGGCAGTCATCGAGGGCGTGATGATGCGCACCCCGAACGCCTACGCCATCGCCGTCCGCAAGGCAGACGGCACGATCGTGAACACGGCCGCGCGCCTGCCGAAACTGAGCGACAAATATCCGTTGCTGAAATTGCCGGTGCTGCGCGGCGGCGCGGTGCTCTTTCAGTCGATGGGTTTGGGAATCAAGGCACTCAATTACTCCGCCAACGAGGCGTTTGCGCAGATCGAAGAACGTAAGCAGGAAACGGTAAAGGTCAAACTGTCACCGGCGGTGATCGAAGGCGAAGGCGACTTTGCGGGGTTGACTGGCGCCGTGCCGGGGTTGATTCCAGTGCCATCGCAAAAACGTTCGCGCGACGAACTCAAGAGAGGAACTACGGCCGCCGCGGCCGGATCGATCATCTTTGCGTTGATCTTCAACATCCTGCTTTTCGTGGCCGCGCCGCTGTTGCTCACGAACGCGCTGTTCATCGCTGCCGGCTGGGCCACTACGCCCGCGGTTACCACGAGTGCTCCTGCGGCGGTCTCTGCGGCAGAGACTTCGAGCGCCGCGACGGAGCGGTCGTCAACTCCGTGGTATCAGGACGCGTGGTCCACGGTGCGCACCTATTTACATCCGGTCAGACCTTCAGTCGCTTTCAACCTGATCGACGGTCTGATTCGCATGACGTTCTTCCTGATCATGATCTTCAGCTTCTCTCTCTTGAAGGACATCAGGCGCGTCTTTGAATATCACGGCGCGGAACACAAGACTGTGTTCACGTGGGAAGCCGGGTTGCCGCTGACGGTCGCGAATGCGCGGCCGCAACCGCGTCAGCATCCACGCTGCGGCACGAGCTTTTTGATGGTGGTGATGCTGGTGGCGATCATTCTGTTCTCGCTGATCAAGTTTGACTCACTGTTGCTGAACTTCCTGATTCGTCTCGCGCTCATGCCCGTCGTAGCCGGCGTGTCGTACGAGATCATTCGTCTCTCAGCAAAGAAAGAGAGCAGTTGGTTCTTCAAAATGATGACCCGGCCGGGCGTCTGGCTGCAAAACATCACCACACAGGAACCGGACGATCAGCAACTCGAGGTCGCGATTGAAGCATTGAAAGAGTCCCTAAAGTTGGAGCCGCAACTGGAGCCGCAAACGGCTACGCCGATGCTGGCGCCGTTATCGTGAGGTTCTTATGTTGGATAATAAACTGGAACAAATTGCCGGCCGTTACGAAGAGTTGACCCAGGAGCTGTCGTCTCCGGAGTTGCTCTCGAATCCGTCTGCCTACGCCAAAGCCGCGAAACAACATCGCAACCTCGAAGAAATCGTGCAGAAGTATCACGCGTGGAAAGGTCTGAAGGAAGAATTAGCCGGCACCCGCGAACTGCTGGACACGGCGGACGACGAAGAGATGCGCGAGATGGCGCGGCTCGAACTCGACACACTGCAAGCAAGGCTCGAAGTGACTGAGAACGAGCTCAAACTGCTCCTGGTCCCGAGCGATCCGAATGATGAAAAGAACGTGATCCTCGAAATTCGCGCCGGTACGGGTGGTGATGAAGCCACCTTGTTTGCTGCCGAGATGGTGCGCATGTATGCGCGCTACGCCGAAAAGCAACGCTGGAGATTCGAGGTGATGGAAGCATCGGAGTCTGGAATCGGCGGTCTCAAGGAAGCGATCGTCTTGATTGAAGGCGACAAGGTTTACTCCAAACTAAAACACGAGTCGGGCGTGCATCGCGTGCAACGCGTGCCGCAGACGGAGGCGAGTGGAAGAATTCATACTTCCGCGGTCACCGTTGCGGTGTTGCCGGAAGCCGAAGAAGTCGACGTGAAGATCGATCCGAAAGATCTGCGCATCGACACGTTCTGTTCGTCGGGCCCCGGCGGTCAGTCAGTTAACACGACTTACTCCGCTGTGCGACTCACGCACTTGCCGACAGGCGTTGTGGTTTCCATGCAGGATGAGAAGTCGCAGATCAAGAACCGCGAAAAGGCGATGCGCGTGCTGCGTGCGCGTTTGCAGGAGATCGAAGAGCAAAAGCAACACGAAGCACAAGCGAGTGAACGCCGTTCGATGGTTGGTTCGGGTGATCGCTCGGAGAAGATTCGCACTTATAACTTCAAGGAAAATCGTGTCAGCGACCACCGCATTGGGCTGACGATTCACCAGCTCGACCTCGTGATGGAAGGAAATCTCGATCCGTTCATCGACGCTCTCGTCGCACACTATCAGGCGGAGAAGTTGAAAGGCGAAGCGGTCGCCGCGTAGATTACAGTTTCGATGCCCCTCTCGACGACGAACGTCCTTCTCATTCGCCACGGCCAATCAGAAGGAAACGCCGAACGACGTTTCGGTGGTCACACTGCCACGCCTCTTTCACCTCGCGGCCGCCGGCAGGCACAAGCAACTGCACGCGCGCTGCAAAGCGAAGAGTTAACGGCGATCTATTCGTCTGATTTGGCACGCGCTGTCGAGACCGCGCGGCCGTTGGCGGATCTGACGAAGCTGCCGGTTATCCCCACGAGTGCTTTTCGGGAGCGCAGTGTCGGCGTGATGGAAGGATTGACCTTTGAAGACGCGGCGCAACAACATCCTGAACAGTACGCCGCGCTGTTGCGGCGCGACTTTGAACACGTGCTGACTGGGGGCGAGAGCTATCGCCAGTTACTCGATCGTGCGTGGCAAAAGCTCGACGAGGTCATTGAGCAGCACAAGGGCGGCAAGATTGCGGTCTTCAGTCACACCGGAACGATCTGCATCCTGACGCTGCATCTCATGGGCGCACTCGACGCTCCTGAACTGAAGCCTGTCTGGATCAGCAGCGCGAATTGTGCAATCGCAAGATTTGAGTTGCGTGAGGACGGCTTCGTTCGCGTGCTCACCCTTAACGACACGCGCCACCTCTCAGGCACTTAGCCCTTCCCCGTCTCTGTGTCTCTGCGGTTTACTGTTGTTTCAGCCGCCGAACGACACCATTCTTCACACGCCAGTAACCCTCAGCGATGACCTTCGGCAGGACGGTGTCGTTCACAAACCAGCTCGCTTCAAGCGCGTCCTTCCAGCGACCGAGCATCCCCTGATCCAGCCGCAGAACACCTTCGCGCGTGACGCCGGCAGGTGGCGGAACAAACGCGGAGATCTTTTCATAAACACGCACGCGATCTTCGCCGTCAACCCGAGCCAACAAATGCCACAACGTAAGCGTGTCGCGCGCTCGGGCCTGGCTTAACATCAGATCCAGCGCTTGGGATCTGGCGACGGCATCATGTTCGAAGTCGACCGTTTCGAGCGCGCCGCGAAACGAAGCCAGAGCATCTTCAAAGTACGGCGTGCCTGGTCCAACTCCGGGCCGTGTCTCGCACGCTGCACCCGCCGGCACCATCGACTCCCGATCCCTCAACTCCAACGCCACCCGACCGGACGTGACACGCAATAGCCCCGCACCATGATCGTCAACTTCGAGCGTGTAAGCACAACCGAGATCCGCTGCCACCGCTGAAGGAGTGTCGACAAAGAACAGCCGCGGTGGCGCCCAGATCATCGCACTCATCTTTCCGCGAGCCAGTTCGAGACGATGTTCGGTCGGCGCGGTTTCCAACAACCGCACGCGCGTGTTTTCGTCGATATCAACTTTGCCAATTGAACTCACCGCAATCTGCGCGCGCGAATTCGCGTCCGTCTCCAGCCATTCACCGACTGCTAACTGACCTTCTTTTGTGATCCGTTCACCGCCGATTCGCGATGCGCCACCCAACTGTTGCACTTGCCACGCGGGCTTTGAGAACTGGCTTGAAGATCCGTGCCTCCAAAAGCGCCAAACGCCGAACGCCGCGACTGCAACCAATATCGCCGCGGCGGCTGCGACACGAGGTTGCCACGAAGTTCTTTTCACTTCGATCGGTTTTGGCGCAGCGAGAGACGATTCGATCCCGATCCACAAAGATTCCGGCGCGGGCACGCGCGGTAATTGTTCAGCCAACTTGATCCCCAGCTTGATCTCCTCAAACTCACCGCGACACTTCGCGCACGAAATCATGTGCTCCGCAAACCGCCGCGATTCCGCAGGCGACAACTCGCCGTGGCAGTAAGCTGAAATGTCTCTGGTTACATGCTTCGCAAACATCTAAAACTCTCCGTAAAACTTCATGACTCACACACCTACTACTCACCCCAGGCCGCGGGATGGTTCAAGTGTGACAGCCTCTTCGCCAGTTGACTGTGGCCGCGATTGAGCCGCGACGCAACCGTGCCTTTCGAGCAGCCCATCACACTCGCGATCTCCTCGTAAGACAGCCCCTCGATGTACTTCAACAAAATCGGCAAACGAAAGCTCGGCTTAAGCTCCGCAATCGCCGCCTGCACCGCCTCAGCAACCTCGAGCCGCGCAAACTGCTTTTCCTGCGGTTTTCTGTCGCCCGCGTTGCTCATCGCCGTACTCTCTCCCCAAGGCAACCAGCGTTTGCGACGGCGACGCTCGTCGAGACACGCATTCACCACGAGCCGGTAAAGCCAGGTCGTGAATTCCGACTCGCCGCGAAACTGCCGAATAGCCGTGAACAGCTTCAGAAAGATCTGTTGCGTGACGTCGTCTGCCACGGCGCGGTCGCCGCCAACCGAATAGACGGCAATCGAGAAGACCTTGTCTTTGTAAGTCTCGAAGAGAAGCTGAAACGCCTCGCGGTCGCCCTGTTGGCAGGCTTCGATTACGCTTCCATCGATAAGCTGCTGAGCCACTATCGCGCGCCGCTCCATTGGTTCACTCCGTCTAATCTTAGACGACCGTTCCGAGACTTTTCTTCCAACGGATAAAAAACAAAATGGGGAAGCGGATCTCTCCCCGCTTCCCCGCATCTCTTTTTCGCCGTCTCTTTCGAACAGCGCGACTAGCGCGTGACGTGTACCAGCATCTCCGTGCCTGACTCGATCTTCAACTCCTTGCTCCCCTGCACGGCCAGCGAACCCGCGCCACCAGCGCCGCCAACGAGCAGACCAATGGCCGCTCCCTTGCCGCCGCCGGCAATGCCGCCAACAATCGCGCCCACTGTCGCGCCAACGCCGGCCCGTTTCACCGTCTGCTTGGTCCGGCTGCCGGATTCGATGCCGCCTTCGTTGTCAGCACGTCCCGAATCCTCGCCATAAACCCTCGTCACGTATCCGTGCAACACGCCACGACGGCCGTCGCGCAACTCGATCGAATCAAAAGCGAGATTCATGCTGGTCCGGCCTTTAATCTTGCCTGACTTCTGAATCGAACTGATGTGTCCGGTGAGTCTTGCTTCGTCGAACCGGCTCGGATCGATCACGGTCGCCGTGAAGCGATCGCCTATGCGCGAGTTTTTACTCGAAAGCGTGTCGTTGATTCGAATCTTGAGATCCGTACCTACGGGAACCAGCGGGACCACTCTCCTGGTGGTCGTTCGTTTCTTGGCGGTTGGTTTGGTCTGGGCACCCACCCAGACGGCGCTGCTAAAGAGCGCCACGATCACACAAATGATCATCAAACCGGACTTCTCTATCTTCATAGTTGCTCCCTTCTTATCAGCGAAAGACTCGCGGATAAAACAGCTACGCAGATAACGCGGTTTGTTCTGCTTTGGCAGTTAATACTGCTTCGTCTTCAAAGGTACGCTGCCGGTGCACCGTGCCATCACTTTCAAAGATATAGGCCGAGGGGGCTTCGCGCATGATTATGTCCTGCAAGCGCATTAATCCATAAAACAATGCTTCAGGACGCGGGGGGCAGCCTGGAATGTAAACGTCCACCGGAATGCAGCGATCGACGCCTTGCATGGTGGAGTAGGAATCAAATGGACCACCAGTCGAAGCGCAGGCGCCCATCGCAATGGCCCACTTGGGCTCGGGCATCTGATCGTACACGCGCCGCACTACCGGCCCCATCTTCAAAGTCACTGTGCCGGCAATGATGATCAAGTCGCTTTGCCGCGGACTCGGCCGAAACACGCCCGCGCCGAAGCGATCGATGTCAAACCGTCCCGCACCGGCGGCGATCATCTCGATCGCACAACACGCGAGGCCGAACGTCATGGGCCACAGCGCCGACTTGCGCGCCCAGTTAACTACGGGCGCAGCGATGTCGACCGTCTTGGCGCCGACCGTGCGTCGAATCGAGTTCATGATCGAATCGACGGTAGTTAAAACAAATCCTTCTTCGTGTTCAGCCATAGGTCATTTTCAATTGTCGATTGCCGATTGCCGATTGAGTCATTGTCGATTGGCGATTGTCGATTGCCGATTTGAAGGCGCAGTGGGCATGCAGCTAGCGAAAATTTGGCAATCGGCAATCGACAATCCCCTCACGCCCACTCCAGGGCACCCTTGCGCCAGGCATAGTAGTAACCCACCACCAGGATCGCGATGAAGACAAACATTTCAATGAGGGCAAACGTGGTGAAGGAAAAGTCGTCGCCCATGAAGATTATCGCCCAGGGCAGCAGGAAGATCGTTTCCACGTCAAAAATCAGAAATAGCATCGCGACGATGTAGTAGCGCACCGTGAAACGCTCGTGCGCCTCGGTCGTCGGGTCGATGCCGCACTCGTACGGCCGCATCTTGCCCTTCTCATATTTAATCGGTCTGAGAAAGCGCCCCAGGACGATCGGCAGCACAGGAAAGATCACAGCTACGCCGAAAAAGATCATCACCGGCCAGTAAGCTGTTATCGGACTGCCGACGTTCGGCGTTGTTGTGGTCGTTACCGCCTGAAGAAGCATCATTCCCCATTGAGGAAGAGCCTTGGACATTGATTAACGCCAAAATAGTAAGCGGCGCACAGAGCCTTGTCAACGACGACTTCTGTTCACATAGTTGTAACTTCAGAGCAAGGTGAATTTAAGACATCGGCCATATGCTACGGCGTTCGCCAATCAAATCACGAAAGTTAATTCTCCTTCGAGGAAACAGCCCATGAAGCTTTCGCAAAGCCCAGGACAAACGTGTATCGCCTTCCGCCTCGCCTTTTGTTTAGCGCTTCTTCTCTTCGGAATCAGCTTCGCTCGTGCGCAAGAGCTCGACAAGACGGCCACGGCGAAAAGACCGGACGAACCCGGTGAAACAAACGTCAGTGAACGCGTGCGACTTCTCGAGGCTGAACTCGAACGGCAGAACGTAAAACTCGATCAACTGCAAAAGACTATCGCAGACCAACAGTCGGCAATCCAGGCGCTGCTCGAAAAGCTGTCCGTCAAATCCGTGGCCCCAGCCACGGTCGCGGCAGAGACTCTGTCGACTTCCACTCAGCCTCAAGCACCCACTGTCGAGCAACGCGTCACGAAACTGGAAAATCAGGCGCTGAAGATCGGCCCCGTCAAACTCAGCGGTGACTTTCGCCTGCGCTTCGACAGCATCTTTCGTTCAGCGACAGAGCCGCCCGATCCCCCTTTGCCGCATGTGCAAAACGTGCGCGCGCGATACCGTTTCCGGCTGAACCTCGATACGGACATTCATCCGAATCTGAGTTTTCACGGCCAACTCTCAACCGGCCCTTTCAACAATCCCGTTACGGCGGACCAGGATTTCACTTCGCTAACCGCTCGTGCGCCGTTTTCGATCAGCGAAGCATGGGTTGAGTATCGACCAACCAAGGCGGTCACGCTTCAGGGTGGGCGCGTGCTGGAGATCTTTGCTGACAACTCTCGCTTTCTGTTTGACGACGATATTCGTTTCAACGGCTTCAACGAGAAGTATGTCGCCTCGTTCAAAACTAACGGCATTCGTCTGACCAGTCTCGAGTTCCGCGCCGGACAGTACATTTTTACCAATCCAAACGTGGCGATCATCGCGCCCGGCAGTCCATTGGCGAACGCCGGTGCGGTAGTTGGCACCGCCGGCCGCTCGGCAAATCTGTTTCATCAGGGCCTCCTGGCAAACCAGACGTTCAACAAAAAGTGGAGTCAACAGGCCGGCGCCGACGTGCAGCTCTACCGCAACCCGAACCAGATCCAACTCGCTTCAACGACCGACGGCGCCGTGCTCCTGGTCCAACCGGGACTCGGGCTGGCGCTTTCGGGTCCACTTACCGGAACCGGCAACGCGACCACGACACCAGGTGGCGTGATCTACAGCGCGCCGGGGTTTCAAATTTTGCGACTCACGTATCGTTTGAATAATGCAGGCTTCACGCGCGGCGATCACGCCTTTCCTATCGCATTCAACCTTCAGTTCGCGCGTAACATAGCGACCGGCATGAACGAACGCGATGCGATGCTGGCCGCGCTACAGGTGGGACGAATCACGAAGCGTGGTGACGCCGCGTTTCTTTACGTCTTCTCAATCAAAGGCGCGAACTCGTTGATTTCGCAGGTGACTGACGATGACCTTGGTACGATCTCAGGCGTCAACATTCGCACGAACCATCTGCGTTTCGACTATGGCATTACGCGAAAGGTGACGTTCCAGAGCCTGTTCTTCTTCCAGGAGGCACTCCGCCGCAGCGGACAGTTTCCGAAGTTCTTCGTGCCAGTCGGAGACTTCGCGCCGACCACGTACCGGTTGCAGCAGCAGTTAGTGTTTTCGTTCTAGTAACGATTGCAGGAGTTACAGGATGCGTTTCGCAAGGCCTTTGAGTCCGGTTGGTTTCTCAGGCTTTACGATGTGATTTACGTTGCAGTAGATGTGTGGTTCGCTGCCGCTCGGATAAGTCACTCGCGTTTTCACGGGACAGTCGGGCGTCGCCAGCAAACCGTTCGCGGGATCGATCGAGACAGTCACTGTAGGAACTGGAGCGACAGTTTGAGGAATTGGAGTGGGTTCACTTACCGCTTCACCAGCCGGCGCCAAGTTGCCTTCGGGACGATTGCGAACGATGCGGTTTGATTCCGCAGAAGTGGTGGGCGTTTGCGAAGACGAATCGTCGGTCTGCGTTGCTTGTGTCGATTCCGTCGGCTCCAGTACGCGCCGCGCGCCGTCTCGTATCAGTGTCTTCGTTGTAACAGCGAAGACAACAACGAAGACTGCGAGCGGAGCGATAACCGCCCAGTTTGAGCGAGTCCCGCGCCGCGCCGAAGCAACAGTAGCCGCAGCGTTCGCAGGTTGCGCGTTCCGCTTCGGCGGCGCAGCACGACGTTTGTGACGAGAGATCAACTGCTCGTAGGCCTCGTTGATCTCCTTCAACTTCTCCTGCGCTTTTTCCTGCAGGCGCGGATCGTGTTGAAACCGATCGGGATGCCAGACCTTCGCCAGGTCCCGATGTGCTGCTTTCAACTCGCGATCTGAAACGCCAGGTTTTACTCCCAGCACGTCGTAGGCCCGGTCAAGTTCTATGCTCAATGTTTCCTCACGACAAAACGTGCGCCAATTTCGAAAGCCCACCCATCAGATCGTGGGCGCTGGGCACCGGCACACCCATGTACTGCATTACTGAAACTACCAAAACCCCAAGCACGACACTGGTCACAACAGCCTTCAGCACCGCCATGCCCAACTGAGTGAAAAACGCCGACAGGGAACGAAAAAGTCGTCGAATTCTCATAGTTGATCTCCCCAGACCGCTTTTCGGTCGAAACTTTACTGCGCTTGAGGACCTTTCAGGGGCTGTCGGGGAAGAGAACGAGGGCAAAGATCGGCTGGTATTATGGCAGAACTACCGCTAACTGACAACAGCGTTTATCAATTTTTATCTGAAGAAATAGTAGGGCTTTTCGGTAGATCGAGGGTAAATGTGGTTCCCTTGCCCAGCTCTGATTCGACAGTTATCTCGCCGCCGTGCAACAGGGCAAGGTGCTTGACGATGGCGAGACCAAGACCGGTGCCGCCCAAGTCGCGCGAACGAGCCCGATCGACGCGATAGAAGCGCTCAAACAGCCGTTCGAGGTGCTGGGCGGGAATGCCGTCGCCGTCGTCGGTCACGAGGATTCGATCACGCGCACCGGATTCATGGCTGATGGAAACGGTGCCTTTCTCGTGGCTGAACTTGATGCCGTTGTCGACCAGGTTGGTCAGCATCTGTTCGAGCCGGCGCGAATCAGCGTAGATAAGCACGTCCGGCGCGACATTGTTTTGCAGCGTGATGTTTCTGGACCTGGCTTGACTCGCCAGCGAGGCGCAGACGTCATTGACCAAGGCGTGCAAGTCAACGGTCTCTGTTCGCAACTGTATGTTGCCGCCTTCGATCAATGTCAGTTCAAGAATGTCGTCGATGAGGCCGTGCATTCGTGAAGCGTTCTTGCGAATGATGGAGAGAAAGCGTTGGCAACTCTCGGGATCTTCCCGGGCGCCGTTTTCGAGCGTCTCCACAAAAGCCATGATTGCGGTGAGTGGCGTTCGTAACTCATGCGAGACGTTCGAGAGAAACTCCTGACGCACGAGCTCGAGGCGTTCGGTTCGCGTAATGTCAAAGAAAACGCCGAGCGCGCCTTCCGCGCCGTTGCCGTTTACGTTGCCGATCGGAACGACACGCAGATCAAAGACCTGACGCTCCGGACCATGTGTCTCGACTTTCACTTCACTAACTTCGTTGCCTTTCAGGCCGTCGAGAAACGCGCTGTAGATTGCGGGATTGCGAGTCAGTTCAGTGAGGCGTTGAGAGTTGAGTTTGGCGAGTGACGGATTGAACAACCGGTGCGCCGCGGGATTCGAGGCGACGACGCGCATGTCCTTGTTCACGACCAAAAGACCCTCACGCATCCCGCCGAGCGTTGCTTCAAACAGCGAACCGGCGGCAAAGATCTCATCGGTCTTGTCTGTGTCCTGAGGTTGTCGCGATTGCGCTTTTTCGCGGTGTGTGATTAACCAAAGACCCGCAATAACTACCAAAAGAACACTCAGGATTACACGGATGGAAACGGACGGAATAACCAAAGAGACGGCTGTGAGGATGACACACGCAGCTAGCAGCAGTGTTTGTCGCCTGAGCACAAAAAATTACCTGCAACCAACGAACCGATATCCAACTCCGACCACGGTCTCGATGCAATCGCCACACTTGTCGAGCTTTTGTCTGAGCCGGCGAATGTGTACGTCGAGCGTGCGCGCATCGCCATAGTAACTGTAACCCCAAACACTATCCAGCAACTGTTGCCGCGTTACCACTCGGTCTGCGCTGCGCGCGAGTACAGACAATAACGTGAATTCCTTGTTCGTCAGTTTTATCTTCGCGCCATCGCAAACGACACGGATATCGTCGAAGTCGATGCTCAAGTGATCGTCTTCATACGTCTTGCCCATCGTTTCATCGGCCCGACGCATCACCGCTCTCACGCGCGCGAGCAGTTCACGTACCGAGAACGGTTTGGTGATGTAGTCGTCGGCTCCCAGATCGAGACCGGTGACACGATCCGACTCCGACGTTTTGGCGGTCAACATGATGATCGGCGTGCGACGGGTTGCCGGCTCGCGTCGCAGTCTTCGGCACAGTTCGATGCCGTTCATTCCGGGCAACATTAAATCGAGAATGATCAGCCGCGGTGGATCGCGTTCGCTCAAAGCCGCCGTCAATCCCGCTTCGCCGGTCGGCGCGGTCACGGCAGCAAGTCCCTCGCGCTCGAAGTTGTACTTCAAACTCTCAGAAATGTCGGCGTCATCCTCGATGATCAGGATTGGACGAGTCATGGTTAATTGCTGTGTTTTATGAATGCAGCTTCGGCCATGTAAACGGTAAGTTCACAGATATCGGTGACGTAGTCGCCGATGCGTTCAAGGTGCTTGGCCACAAACAGCAGGCGCGCATCTCGCGTCGCGGTCGCTGGCTCGGTCACCATGAGTTCGATTAGGCGGTGAAACGTGTGGTTGTAGAGATCGTTGATTTCACTGTCGCTCTTGATGATCTCGCGTGCCGTAATTGCATCATTAGAGGTGAAAGCATCCAGCGCCGAGCGCAACATTTTCAGTGCGTGATCCGCCATGCTACTCAGGCCCAGCACTGATTTCAGCTCCGGCTCGTTGTTCAGGTCGAGAGCTGCACGCGCGATGTTGCAGGCATGGTCAGCGATACGTTCCAGCACCGGCGCCATCTTCGCCACCGAGATGACGAAGCGCAGGTCGCGCGCCGCGGGTTGGCGCAAGGCGATAATATCAATGCACTGGCGATCGATTTCGACCTCCAGATGATCGACCCGATCGTCGTGTTCGAGCACCTGGCGGGCAACTTCGCTGTCCCGTTCGCTGAGCGCGTACATCGCGCGCTCAAGCGCCTGCTCCGCTTCACCGCCGAGCAGCAGTACGCGGTCACGCAAGGAACTCAGTTCGTCGTCGAGATGACGATGCGCATCCATAACTCTAGTTCTTTTTCCTTTGTACTTCGTCCTTTGTTCGTTGTGCCTGTTCTCTCTCCGACAACCGAGAAACAACAAAGCTCAAATAACCAGGCTCAAACCTAACCAAACCTTCCGGTAATGTAATCCTCGGTCACCTTCTCGTTCGGCGCCGTGAACATCTTCTCAGTCGAGTTCACTTCGATCAACTTGCCCAACAGGAAAAACGCGGTCGTGTCTGAGACACGCGCCGCCTGTTGCATGTTATGCGTAACGATCACGATCGTGTACTGCTTCTTCAAATCGAAGATCAACTCTTCGATCTTGGAGGTCGCAATCGGATCCAGCGCGGATGCGGGTTCGTCCATCAGGAGCACCTCAGGACGAATCGCAAGTGCGCGGGCAATGCAGAGACGTTGTTGCTGCCCGCCCGAAAGACTGAGCGCCGACGTTTTCAAACGATCTTTCACTTCGTTCCAGAGTGCCGCGTCCTTGAGCGCCTGCTCCACTCGGCCGGCCAACTCGGAACGGCTGTCTGTGATTCGATTGATTCGCAGACCATAGGCAACGTTGTCGAAGATCGACTTGGGAAACGGATTCGATTTCTGAAATACCATGCCGACTCGCCGCCGCAGTTCCACCACGTCGGTTCCCGGCGCGTAAATATCGCGATCGTCAAGCAGCACTTGCCCAGCGAGGCGTGTGCCCGGAATCACGTCGTTCATGCGATTGAGTGTGCGCAGAAACGTCGACTTGCCGCAACCGGATGGCCCAATGAACGCCATCACAATGCGCTCGGGAATCTCAAGCGAGATGCTATGAAGCGCCTGCGTGCGACCGTAGAAGAAGTTCAGATCGTGAACGGCAACTTTGGTTTTGCCACGAGCAGGCTCGGGAGGCACGAAGTCGTTCCTCTGCTTTCTTTGTGTGATCGTCGCTTCCACTAGAACCTCTTCCTCGTCAGGAAACGAACGACGATGTTGATTCCCAAAACCAGGGTCATCAGCACGAGAGTCGCGGCCCACGCCTGCGCATGCCACTCGTCATACGGCGAGATCGCGTAGTTGTAGATCTGCACCGTGAGCGAAGCGATCGGTTCGTTTAGCGACGTCGGAAAAAACCGGCTACCGAACGCAGTGAAAAGCAACGGCGCGGTCTCGCCCGATATGCGCGCGATCGCGAGCATTGCTCCGGTCGCAATTCCCGGTGCTGCTGCTGGAATCACCACACCCAGCGTAACCCGCCACTGCGGCGCTCCTAACGCCAGCGCTCCTTCTCGCAAACTGTGCGGCACCAGTTTCAACATCTCTTCGGTGGTCCTGGCGACGATCGGCACCATGATCAGCGCGAGTGCAACGCCACCGGCGAACGCCGAAAAATGCTTCATCGGCAAAACCAGAATCGCGTAAACAAAAACGCCCGTCACAATCGACGGAATACCGGTTAACGTGTCGACAATAAAACGAACCACGCCGCCCATCCGCCCTTTGCCGACTTCGGACAGGTAAACCCCCACGGCGATTCCGACCGGCAAGCCAAACACCGAAGAGAGCAACAGCAACCAAACCGACCCAAGTAGCGCATTGCCGATGCCGCCGCCTTCACCGACCGGCTTTGGACTATCGGTCAGAAACCGGAAGTTAAGCGACCCGATTCCCTGCCACGCGATGTGCGACAGGATGATCAGCAGCGCGCCAACGACCAGCAGCGTACACAACGCCGTCAGACCGGTCATCACCGTGCTATTCACCCGACGAATTCGATCAGTGTGATTCATCAGGCCGCTCTGCCGACTCCACCGGTCTTCCGCGTTACACTCCACACGAGCACTCGCGCGATACCGTTCACGATAAAAGTGACGAGAAACAAGATCAGTCCGAGTTCCACCAGCGCGCTCAAATAAAGGTCGCCGGTCGCCTCGGTGAATTCGTTCGCAATCGCTGACGCGATCGTGTACGACGGTTCAAAGAGCGATAGACTGATCTGCGGACGGTTGCCGATTACCATCGTAACCGCCATCGTTTCGCCAAGCGCGCGTCCCAAACCAAGAATGACGGCGCCCGCAATTCCCGGCGCGCCATTTACCAACACTACCCGAATCATCTCCCACTTGGTCGCGCCAAGTGCGAGCGCCGCTTCGCGTTGCGAACCCGGCACCGCCGCCAACACATCTCGCACCACAGCCGAGATGATTGGCGTCACCATGATGGCGAGAATGATTCCTCCTGTGAGCAAGCCAATGCCAGTAATCGATCCCTTGAAGAACGGCAACCAACCAAACGCACTCGCCAGCGGTGGTTCAATGTAATTCCTCAGGAACGGAGCCAGCACGAAGATTCCCCAGAGACCATAGACCACCGAAGGAATCGCCGCGAGCAGTTCTACGAGAAATCCCACTGGCCGCGAGATGTAGTGCGGCGCCTGCTCAACCAGGAAGATCGCAATACCCAATGAAAACGGAACACTGATCAGCAACGCGATGAGTGACGAAGCAACCGTGCCGTAGATGAACGGCAACGCGCCAAACTCGCCTTTAATCGGATCCCATCGCTGGCTGGTCAGAAATCCAAAACCAAACTGACGTATCGAAGGCAGCGAATCGGCGGTCAGCGCCACCATCTTCGCGACGACGATTCCAACCATCAACAGCGCGACCAGAAACATGATGATACGAAAGATCGCATCGCCCGTGTTTCCAGTTGGTGAAAGCACACGACGCCAGGTTGAATGCTGTCCAACAAAATCCAGATTGTCGCCTTTGTCGACCCAGCTCATCGCGTCAAACTACCCAAGAGCCAAACAGTGCCCTGCCAGAATTCTCTGTGCAACCTCTGTGTTCTCTGTGTCTCTGTGGTTCGATGTCCCAAGAAGACCACCACAGAGACACAGAGACACAGAGAACACAGAGGTTGCACAGAGAAGAACCTTCACGCAGGTCACTGTCTAAGGGTTGCACCTCCGGCGGTGACCGAACTGATCTTTGCTTCCGCGCGCTTGACGATGTCGGCCGGCAGCGGCGCATATTGCAGGTCTTTTGCGTAAATCTCGCCGTCGTGAATTCCCCACCAGAGGAAATCGACCAGCGCCTTGCCCTTGGCCGCGTCCTTCTGATTTTTGTAGACGAGGATGTAGGTGTAGCTTGAAATCGGATAAGCCTGCGCACCGGCGGCATTTGTTATCGACACGCGCAGATCGTCAGGTGTATTGGCCGCGGATGCGGCTGCCGCGGCCGTGACTGAGTCGATTGAAGGCTGAATAAAACTGCCGCTCGCATTCTTGATGTGGGCCACCGGCAACTTGTTCTGTACGGCGTAAGCCAGTTCAACGTAGCCGATCGTGTTCGGCGTGCTCTTGATCTGGCCGGTTACACCTTCATTACCCTTTCCACCCATGCCGACGGGCCAACTCGGCGACGTGCCCGAGCCAACTTTGTCCTTCCACTCAGGGCTGACTTTCGAAAGATAGTCAGTGAACACTGCAGACGTGCCGCTGCCGTCCGAACGGTGGACCACCGTAATGTCAGTTGCCGGCAAAGTAACGCCGGAATTGTCAGCAGCGATCCGGGAATCGTTCCATCTCTTGATCTTGCCGAGAAAAATATCGGCCACGACTTCCGGCGCGAAACGCAACGGCTGATTTACGCCGCTCAGGTTGTAGGTGATCACAACCGCGCCCAGTACGGTCGGGATGTGCAGTACTTCCCCGGGCGCCGATTTCAGATCCTCATCTTTCATAGGCGAGTCGGAAGCGCCGAAGTCGACCGTCTGTTCCTTGAGTTGCTTGATGCCGCCGCCCGAGCCGATTGATTGGTAGTCGATCTTCACGTTGGCGTGGAGCTTGCCGTATTCACTCAACCATTTTTGATAAAGCGGATTCGGAAAAGTGGCGCCCGCTCCTTGCAGACTCACCGAACCGCCGGCGCCTCCTGCGCCGTTATGATTGCAAGCAAACGAAACAACGAGTACTGCGAAGGCGCAAAACCACACAAGCAGTTGAAAGCCTCTCTTAGGAACAGACATTTAGTATCTCCTGTGCTGGTCGGGCTGATTTGTCGAGCGATTTCAGACGCTAATCTAGGCAGCGGGTGTTACATCCAACTGAACTGCGCCTGAACTCTCGGTTAACAGCAGCGGCAGGATGCATGGTTTCACTGACTTTTCGCCGTGAGCAAACGGTAGCCGACGTTCACCATCGTCTCGATATGAAGGCCGAAGCCCGAGAGCTTCGCACGTAAACGATAGATGTAAACGTGGAGGCTCTCGGAGTTAAGGGGCTTGTTGCTGGCCCAGACTGAAGTCCAAAGGTCTTCGGCGGTCACGATTCGATTTGGCGTTCGCGCGAGCCTGGAGAAGATCAGAAACTCCGTGCGCGGCAGCTTGATCGCATGGCCGCCGCACGCGGCGTAATAATTTTTGTGCTCCACGCGGAGGAAGCCGTCGTCGTAAACGTCCTCAGCGACTAGACCCGCGTTGCTGTTCTGCTCCGTTATCGACATTTCTTGTAGTGACATATTCACCTACCACCTAGAAGTTGTAGCGAAGCGCAAACTGAATCTGGCGATTTGTTCCGAGTCCAACGGTCCGCTCGACTGTCTGCCGCAACAGACCAAACGTTGAACCTGCCGCAGATTGCGTGAACCCCTGGCCCGGTTGTAGACCAGAGCCGAGGACAAACGCATTGGCTGTAGCGTTGAACGTAAGGGTGGGCAGAGCAACATTAAGAGTTGACGCCGGATTGGCAAAGTTCGCGCGGTTGAAGATATTGAAAACCTCGGTCCGGAACTCAAGGTTTTTGGTTTCCGAGAACTTAAACCGGCGATTCAGAATCAGATCAAACTGACGGAAATTGGGTCCCTTTAACGCATTGCGCGCGAGGTTGCCGAACGTCCCCGCTGCCGGGATGGCAAAGGCAGCAGGATTCAAAAAGTTTCTGTCATTGTTCAGGTATGGATTCACACCGGACAGTAAGTCGGGCCGTCGGGTTTGCCGTGACGATCCACCACCCGGGGCATTCACAACCGCTACAAACCCTACCGGAAGAGGTTGCGAACTACTGACTGAAGGCAATTGCACGGTAAACCCTTGCGGGACCGTTCTCGTAGTGGTTGGACTATCATTGACAACACACGAAGCGGCAGTGCAAACGGCTACCGTATCAGGTCTCGTAATCGTCACATCGATCGGCAGGCCACTTCTCATATTCATGATTGTTCCGATTTCCCAATCACCGAGAATGGCGTTACCTACGCCGCCAAGATCAAATTTTTTCTTACTGCCAATCGGTAGGTCGTAAACCGCACTCAGATTAAACGTGTGACGTACATCGAAATTGTTGAAGCCCCGATCTGCCTCGTAGTTATTTATGTCTCCGCTTGGACGCGGCGTGCCACCAAATGGTTCAGCAGCAGTGCGTGCCTCATTCGATCCCGACGTATTGCCGAAACTCTTTGAAAAGGTGTACTGCGAATTCAATGTCAGACCCGAGCCGATCCGCCGCGCCAGGGTCAACTGCAGGGCGTTGTAGCTATCCGATCCTCCACTGGTCTTGGTATCGATCTCGGCGAAGGGATTCTGCACTGACGTGCCTGAAACAATCGAAAACTGCCGAACAGTCGTAACGCCGATAACTTGTCCCGCCGCATTCGTACGGCTGACGACGCCCGCGTTTGTCGGGATGGCCGTGCCATCGGGAATAACTGCATTTCCCGAACGCAGAATGTTTGAAAGACCACGGAGGAACAGATTACGTCCTTGACTGCCTACATAAGCTGCCGTTCCTA
This sequence comes from Pyrinomonadaceae bacterium, assembly GCA_036506775.1. GTDB lineage: Bacteria > Acidobacteriota > Blastocatellia > Pyrinomonadales > Pyrinomonadaceae > PSRF01. Next base: position 31,363 of record DASXRE010000095.1, read on the forward strand.
CAATCCCGTAAGGCAATTCTTGTTGTACCGAGACCGTGTAACTGTAGATTTTCTCCGGAACAATATATTCCGGCGCGTAGGCACGCGGCTGGAACGCTCTGTTGTTGGGATTGTTAACGAAGTTAGCGATGATCGCGTTTACGGCAGCGGTTTGGTCCGGATTAAAGGTCAGAAGCGGTCCACTGCTGAGGGTTGAACTGATTCGATCACTCTCGATTGGTTGAATCTGATCTTCGGTTTGTCCCGGTCCGTAGAAGATGCCGAAACCACCTCGGATTGCTGTTCGCCCACCTCCGAAGAAGCCATCCCCATTGGGGTTAGGAGACCAGCTAAGTCCGACTCTGGGTCCGAAATTGTGCCTGACCTTAAAGAACGGTTCATCTGGTGATTTCAGTGTGCCGTTAGTGGTGTCAAACAGAATATCGAGATCACGCGCTTCCCGCAGAGGAGTGTAGTATTCGTATCGCAGACCATAATTCAGAGTAAGGTTTGGCCGAATCTTCGACTCATCCTGTCCGTAGCCGATGTAATACTCCTGTTCCGCCTTGCGGTTTCCAGTAGCACCTCCGTTGAACGGCGAAGGCGCACTTACGTCGCCCAGGTATTGGATTGACGCAGGAGAATTCGTAAGCAGGGCTTGCAGAGTGTTAAAAACGTAGGTTGTCCCGCCCAGCCGGTCGGTATAGATCCGACTTGGTCTAAACTCAACACCAAATTTGACACTGTGATTGCCTTTGCTCCAACTAACATTGTCCAGGAACGAGAGCGAGTAGACCGTGTACGGCTGTCCTCGACCATTCGTGGCGCTATTCGCTCGGATTAGACCACCAGGCGTGGCGGTACCGGCGGAAGTACCCTGCCCTGGAATAGCAAAGTTTGCGGTGTTGCCAGAGATATTGATTACTAACTTGGACAGGTCAATGCCGTTGACTGTCGGGGCCTGCCCATTTGTGCGCGTGAAGACACCGTTGTAGCCAAACTTGAATTCATTCAGCAGTGTCGGCTTGATAATTGACTGGATTCCGATTACGCCGTTCTGTGGATTGGCCGTGAACACTGCGCGTCTTCCGGTCACGCCTTCTGGCTGATCGTTGAATCCTTGATCGTGGAAAAATCGAAAGTAGGCGGAGTGCCGGGGATTTATTCGATAATCAAATCGCGCGGCATAGGCACTCTCGTTGACGATTGCACTTGACTGAAGTTGGGCCACATCGAACAGATTCGTCCCGGAACCGGTCGAAACAATCACTGCTTTCGGATCGCGAAAAGCCGGCAGCAAGAGCAGCGTATTTGGATTAC
>DASXRE010000096.1:0-13343 GCA_036506775.1 Pyrinomonadaceae bacterium
GGTTGGAAACCACAGAGACACAGAGAACACAGAGGTACACGGAGAAGATCGTCAAGGTAGGTACTACTGATTGACAGCGCTCATGATCATGATCAAGAGTTCGTTTGCGTATGCTTTCTGATTTTGCCGGCGTAGTGCAAAAAGGATCGCGAGACGAGGCGTTGCTCGCGGCCATCGCGTGGGACCGACTGCCACGGCACGTCGCGATCATCATGGACGGCAATGGCCGTTGGGCCGCGCAGAGAGGCCAGCCGCGGATTGCAGGTCACAAGGCCGGCGTCGAAGCAGTGCGCGCGGCGGTTGATACCGGCGCGCGGCTGGGTTTGAATGCGCTGACGTTATATGCGTTCTCAACCGAGAACTGGAAGCGTCCGCGCTACGAAATCGACGCGCTGATGCGCATGCTGCGTCGTTACCTCCGTCTCGAACTTGACGAGATCGACCGGCAGGGTATCAGGTTTCAAACGATCGGCCGCATCGGGGCGCTGTCGGAGAACGTCCGAAAGGAGATCGTCCGCGCCACTGAGCGCACCGCGCGAAACAAAGGGATGATCCTGAGTGTGGCGCTCAACTACGGCGGGCGCTCCGAGATCGTCGACGCCGCACGCGCGGCGGTGCGTCGTTTGATGGATGAAGGCGCACGGCCCGACGAACTCACCGAAGAACGGATCGCCAACGAGCTTTACACGCGCAACCTGCCTGAACTCGATCTGCTGGTGCGCACGAGTGGTGAGTTAAGAATCTCAAACTTTCTCCTGTGGCAGAGCGCCTACAGCGAGATCTACGTCACAGAAACCTTGTGGCCTGACTTCCGCCGCGTTCATCTGCTCGAAGCTGTCGTCGATTATCAACGTCGCGACCGGCGCTTCGGTGGCTTGAAACTGGTGGTGGCCGGAAAATAATTGCAAAAACCTACCGCCAAGAGCACAGGATCCAAAAGCACCGGGTCCGCACGTCTTCTCACCGCAGTCGTTGTTCTTCCTTTTCTCATTGCATCGATTCTTGTGCCGTGGCTGAAGTGGCTGTTCGTCGCGATGGCGATTGCGGCGATGGCGCTCGCATTGTTTGAGTTTTATGTGCTGGCTGAGCAGCGTGGTTTGCAACCCGACACGGGCGCCGGATTTCTGGCGGCGACGGCGCTCATCGTTATTTCGACATTCCCGGTAGATGTGTACAACGAGATACTGGTGCAGATGGTCATCATTCTGCTCACTGCTGGAACGCTGGTGGCGGCGACGCTTCGGGGCGCGCCCTTCGACAAGATGCTTGCTTCAGTCGGCGCGACAATTCTCGGTGTGCTTTACATTGCGCTGTTGGGCAGTTATCTGGTCTCGCTCCGCATGTGGCAGAAAGAGAGTGTGGCTGCGGATCTTTTATCGTTCTTCTTCCTCGTGCTGATGGGCGCGGACGCGGGCGCGTACTACGTTGGGCGCGCGTTGGGCAAACACAAACTCGCGCCGTCGATCAGTCCTGGCAAGACGTGGGAGGGTGTGGTTGGGGGAGTCGCCGCTGCACTCGTGATGGCGGCCCTGGCGCACTACTGGTTCTTCCGCGAGTTGCCGTTGAAGTTTGCTTTGCCGTTGGCGGCGGTGATGACTGTGGTCGGCATCCTTGGTGATCTTGCAGAGAGCGCTTTGAAACGTGGCGCGGGCGCGAAAGACGCGGCAACCATTCTGCCCGGTCATGGCGGACTACTCGACCGGCTCGATAGCTTGCTCTTCAATGCACCGCTCATCTACTATTTTGCTCGCTTCTATTTCCATCCCTGAGCGGCCCAACGGGAAGTCCGATGACGACGAAAAAGATCGTGTTGTTAGTCGCCACAGTAGTTGTTGTCCTGGCGCTACTCGCTGCTGTTTTTGTTGGCGCCATTGTCGGTTTCGGCCTTTATCAGGTGGGGAGCAGTCAGGCGACGGCAAAGGCGAAGGACTTTTTGCGCAGCAGTGAAAAGCTAAAAACTGACATCGGTGAAGTGAAGGATTTCGGCAGTATCGTCACCGCAAACGTTGTTAACAACACGGGGGAGACGACCTTGAAGCTCACGGTCATCGGCCGGCGACAGACTGTTAAAGCTTCGGTCGATCTCATCTACACGAAGGGCAGCACCTGGCACGTGAGCGCGGCGTCGTACGTCAATTCTTCGGGCCAGACGATAGATCTTCTCGACCCCTACGATTCCCAAATTCTCAGCCCCCAGTTAATTGCTTGAGCAACTCGGCGATGCATACCACAGGCGTAGCCATACTCGGCTCAACGGGTTCTATCGGTTGCAATACTCTGCGCGTCATTGAGTCGTTAACGGCGGCGCGGATGCGTGTGGTCGCACTCGCGGCGGGCAGCAATGTCGAACGGTTGGCGGATCAGATCGCGACGCATTTGCCGGAGTTGGTGTCGGTTGAGAGTGAAGCCTCGGCGCACGAACTGCGCGCGAAGTTGTTTGAAAGAGACATCGATTTGCCGCGTATCGTGTCGGGAGAAGAAGGATTGGTCGAAGTCGCAACACACCCGGAAGCGGATTGTGTAGTTTCGGCCACTGTCGGCGCAGTTGGATTCTTGCCGACGTTGCGCGCGCTTGAAGCCGGCAAGCGAGTGGCACTCGCCAACAAGGAAACGCTGGTGATGGCAGGTGAGTTGATGACTCGCGCGGCTAAAGAATCAGGCGCTGAGTTGCTGCCGATCGACTCTGAGCACAACGCGCTGCATCAATGCTTGCGCGGCGAACGTCGTGAAGAAGTGCGGCGCATCATTCTCACCGCTTCGGGCGGACCGTTCCGCACCAAAAACAAGGAAGAGATGAAGCGGGCGAGTGTTTCCGACGCGATGCGTCATCCGACGTGGAGCATGGGCGCGAAGATCACGATCGACTCCGCGACGTTGATGAATAAAGGACTCGAGGTAATCGAGGCGCACTGGCTGTTTGGGTTTGGCCCGGAAGAGATCGACATCGTCGTTCACCCCGAGTCAGTGGTTCACTCGATGATCGAGTTAATCGACGGCTCAGTCATCGCGCAGATGGGAATTACCGACATGCGCCATGCGATTCAGTACGCGTTGACTTATCCGGCGCGGCATTCCTGCCAGTTACCGCCGTTGGATCTGACGGCGGTTTCCAGACTGCATTTCGAAGCGCCCGACCTTGAGCGGTTTCCCTGTATTCCACTTGCGTATCGCGCCCTCAGCGAGGGAGGGACGTTACCCGCCGCGATGAATGCGGCGAACGAAGAAGCCGTGAGCGCGTTTATCGACGAGCGGATTTGTTTGACAGAGATTCCTCACGTGATCGAAACCGTCATGAACAGCCATCAAAACCAACCCGCAGGTGATATCGAGACAATTCTCAACGCTGATCGTTGTGCCCGTCTCGCAGCCAACGATGTTATCTGTGCAATCTGCGAATGAATCCTGTAAACTGCCTATGCAACCCGGGTCGCAGCGGTCGACTCTAAAACTGGTTGTTTTTAGGACAGGAATCGTAGCAAAGGGCACTGAATGAGCTATTTAATCGTCCCGCTGGCGTTCATATTCATCCTTGGATCCGCAGTAGTTCTTCATGAGTTTGGACATTTCATCGTGGCCAAACTTTTCCGCATCCGCGTCGAGACGTTCTCAGTCGGTTTTGGCCCGCGCTTGTTCGGCAAAAAGTGGGGCGACACTGATTATCGCGTCTCTGCGATTCCGCTCGGCGGTTACGTGAAACTCGGCGGCGACGAATCGAATGCTCCGATCGAAGGAGCAAGCGCGCAGGACATTCCACCGGAGGAGATGTTCAATCTCCGGCCGCGCTGGCAACGCATTCTGGTCTCGCTCGCCGGTCCGGTAATGAACATTCTTACGGCACTCGCCATCCCTTTCGCGGCCGCGATGATGTACGGCGTGCCCGCGACTCCGGCGCCTGTTGCTTATTACATTCAACCCGATGGTGCTGCTGATACCGCGGGACTCAAACCCGGCGATCGCATTGTCGCTTTCAACGGCACGCGGAATCCGAGTTGGGATGCGATCAACGAAGATGCACTACTTTCACCGGGACATGCGCTGCCGGTTACCGTTGAACGAAACGGTTCGGAAGTTCCGTTAACGATTGTCCCCACTACCAGAATGGAAAATGGGGAAACTGCCGGTTCGCTTGATTTCCTTCCGGACTACGGCGGCTTGCCTGTAATCGTCGGTGACGTCGGTGACGGTTCGCCCGCCGCCGAAGCAGGTTTGAAGGAGGGCGATCGACTGGTCAGCGTCGGTGGGGAAAGCGTCAAAAGCTCCGCGCAGGTAATTGAATACATTCGGAATCATGATGGAGCGACCATCCCGATCACTGTCGAGCGCGGCGGACAGATGGTCCAGTTGACGACTGGCCAGCGCCGTCTCGAAGGCAGCCGTCTGGGGTTCGGCGTTAGAGAACAGTTTCCACTGTATCGCGCCAGTCTCGGTTCGGCCGCGAAGTACGCCTACGACACCAACATTCAGATTCTTCGTCTGACTGGAAAAGCCCTCGGCCAGGTGTTCACCGGCAAACGTTCGGTGCGAAACACGCTTTCGGGACCGATTGGAATCTATCAGGCAGCACAAAAGTCGGTCGAACGGCTCGGCTGGGACGGCGTGTTCGGCATGATGGGCTTTCTCAGTCTGAACCTCGGCATCTTCAACCTGTTGCCCATTCCGGTGCTCGACGGTGGCGCCATCTTCCTGTTGCTGATTGAAGGGCTGCTGGCCTTAATTGGCTTATCGATCTCGGCGGCGGTCCGGGATCGTATTCAGCAAGTAGGCTTCGTGATGGTGTTGCTATTGATGGTGTTTGTGATCACCAACGACGTGATCAAGACGTTCGGTGGTAACAGGGAGGAAAAGCCGCCGGCCACCTCGCCTGCCAAGTAGACTCGCGCAATGCGCAAATCACGACCAGTTCAGGTTAAGCATCTTCAAATCGGCGGAGGCGCTCCGGTAGTCATTCAATCGATGACTAAGACGGACACCTCCGACGTTGGCGCTACGGTCGCACAGATCGAAGAGATGGTGCGTGCCGGCTGCGAGATCGTGCGGCTCGCCGTTCCCGACAACGACGCTGCGGTCGCGCTCAAAGAGATTTGTAAACGCGTTCCCGACGTTCCGATCGTTGCCGATATTCACTTTCATTACAAACTCGCGTTGATGGCGCTGGAAGCAGGCATCGACAAGCTGCGTCTGAATCCCGGCAACATCGGCGCCCACGAGCGTATTCGCCAAGTGGTGCGCGCGGCGCAGGCGCAGAAAGTTCCCATTCGTATCGGCGTGAACGGGGGTTCACTCGAAAAGGATCTGTTGAAGAAGTACGGCACGGCGACCGCGGAAGCGATGGTTGAATCGGCCTTACGGCACGTGAAGATTCTCGAAGATCTCGACTTCACCGACATCATCATTTCTCTGAAAGCTTCAGACGTGCATCGGACCGTCGCCGCCTATCGTTTGCTGGCGGAGAAGGTCGATTATCCGTTTCATCTCGGGGTCACCGAAGCGGGCACTTCGTTCAGCGGCACGGTGAAGTCTTCGATTGGTCTCGGCATTCTGCTTCACGAAGGTATCGGCGACACGATTCGCGTTTCCTTGGCTGCTGAGCCACAGGAAGAAGTGCGCGTCGCGTGGGAGATCGTGAAATCTCTCGGCTTGCGAACCAGAGGCGTCACCGTTGTAGCCTGTCCGACCTGCGGGCGGCTCGACGTCGATAATTTTGTCGGTATCGTAACGGAGATTGAGCGGCGTCTTGCTCACATCGAAGAGCCGCTGCATCTTTCGATTATGGGTTGTGCGGTGAATGGTCCAGGTGAGGCGCACGACTCGCAACTCGGTATCACGTTCGGACGCGGCGTGGGAATGATCTTCAAGGACGGTGTGCCGATGCGCAAGGTGGCTGGTGAAGACATCGTTGAAGCGTTTGTGATGGAAACCGAAAAGCTGCTCGCGGACCTCAAAAAGCAACCACAGGCCTAACGGATCTTCGGACGTTTGGGTAAGGGAACTTCGCCGGCCATTGCCAGAAACAACGCGTCCGTCGTGACTTTCCGGTTAATGTTCACTATTAATTCCTCGCGCACGTCTTCGATTTGAAGTATCCAGTCAGCCGCACGCGAAGCATCCAGTCGTTTACTGAGCTGTTCCAGATCCGGTAACAAGTCAGCGTTAACCACGAGCTCCTCTTTCGCTCCCAGCGACAACATCCACGCATCGCGAATCAACGTTTCCAGCACGTCGAGCCGTTCTTCAAACTCGTCCTTGTATTGCACCTCGTTGAGCTGTTCGGCTGAGCGAAGCAGTTGCGCGCGATCGTGGGTCATTACGAGAGCATTGAGTACGCCGAGCATTGCTTTGCGCTGCGAGGTGAACGTCGTCAGGTCGCCTGCGAGTGCGCGGCCGATGCTGCCGCCGGCAGCCCGCGCGCGTAACTGGGCAACTTTGCTGTCAGCGAGTTTGTTGGTGAGCAAGTGGGTTTCAATCTCCGCCGGCGTGAGTGGTGCGAAACGGATCATCTGGCAACGCGACAAAATCGTCGGCAACAACATTGCGGGCCGCGCCGTGATCAGAATCAGGTGCGACGTGCGCGGCGGCTCTTCCAGCACTTTCAGCAACGCATTGGCTGACGCGTCGTTGAGTTTGTCTGCTTCGTCGATCAAAAACACCCGCGCCTTGCCCTCGAACGGGCGGAAGTTTGCTTCCTTTTCAATCTGCCGCATCTGCTCGACACGCAGGACGCGCCTGGGCGCGACGACGAGTCCGACGTCGGGATGATCGGTCCAGATAATCTGTGTCCACTCGTCTGCATCTTCGCGCTCGGGATAGTTCAACTTCGCGATGCGCACACACGACGAACATACGCCGCAGGCTTCGCCATCTTTGGGCGTGCGGCAGTTCAACGTCCGCGCTACTTCCAGCGCGAAGCGTTTCTTGCCAACGCCTTCTTCTCCGGCAAACAGCAACGCACCGGGCAGGCGATCTGAAGCAATCATTCGCTTCAGCGCGTCTTTGACGCGCCCATTGCCTGTCAGTTCATTGAACATTTAACTGATGGCCTCGGCTTTGCAGAAACGGAACGATGATTTTCTTCACGCGGTCCTGCGTGAGCTCCACTGGACCGCTGGTGTCGATCACTTTTACACGTTCCGGTTCTGCTGCGGCGATCCGCAAATATGCGTTGCGCACTCGCGTGTGAAATTCAGCGTCCTCGATGTCGAGTCGATCGCGCCCGCCTCGTCCGGAGGAATTCTTTCCCGATGAACGTCGCGTGGTCCGGGTGGTTGATTCAGCGATTGAAACGTCAAACAGCAACGTCAGATCAGGTTTCAAACCTCCGGTCGCCAGTTGCACGATTTGAGAGATGAGTTCGAGAGGAAAACCGCGTCCGGCACCTTGATACGCGACAGTGGCGTCCGCGTAGCGATCCGAGATCACGACCGCGCCACCTTCGAGGGCGGGGCGCAAGGTGCGGCGCACGTGTTGGGCGCGATCGGCAGCGAAGACCAGTAATTCGGTTAACGGATCGACTTCTTCGAGTGCGTCGAGCAACGCTTCGCGCAGCCGCAGCCCGAGCGCAGTTCCGCCTGGTTCACGAGTCACCACGGCGTTACAGCCGTGGGCGCGTAGGAAACTGTTCAGGAGCCGCAGTTGAGTCGATTTTCCGCTTCCGTCGATACCTTCGAAGGTAATGAAAGTTCCAGGCACACGTCCCTCTGGGTTGGGAATAAATTGCTGCGAGAGTGTAAACGAATGTCAGGCACCATGCGAGCTTGCGTCGTCGGTGCGAACTTCGCGGGCGTGAGTTTCAGTGTTGGGTTGTGGGTGCAGTTCGCCGGTCGCTCGGCGTATCTGCGAAATCGTGGAGATAGCGTGCTTGAAAATCAGTTGTTCCTGCGGGCCCGATTCCAGCAGCACCGAGAACTTGTCAAAACTGCGGATACGGCCGGTGAGCTTGGCCCCGTTGAGTAGATAGATCACGACTGAGGTTTTCTCGCGACGTACTGTGTTGAGAAAGGCGTCCTGAATGTTCTGCGGTGCCTGTTTGCCGTCTGACATGTTTGAAGCCCGGTATGGATCTGTTTTAGCGCGCGTGGTTGCAACCAGATTACAACACGGCACCAAGACTGACAAGAGTTAGGCCAAGATGTTAGAGAAACATGATTATTTGAGCCGTGGTCCATCTGCCAAGGCTTCCAGAACCGAGGCCAAAACCGAGGTCCAGACCGCCTTTTCCTCCCCAAAACCGGGGAACCACTCGACTCCTGCTTCATGGCGAAACCATGTCAATTGCCGTTTGGCGTAGTGACGCACGTCCAGTTTGGTCTGTTCGATGGCACTGCCGAGGTCGCGTTTGCCTTGGAGGTATTCCACTACGCGGCGGTAGCCGTGGGCGCCGAGCGCGTTGGACTCAGGGGCAACGCCGCGGGCCAAGAGCTCCCGTACTTCCTCGACCAGCCCGGCGTTGAAGTGTGCTTCGGTGCGTTCGTTGATGCGGGCGTACAGTTCCGCGCGAGGCGGGTTGAGCGCGAAAATACGAAGCCGCCGTGCGCTTTCGTGTGGTTCAGGCCGCTCGTCCTTTTGGTCCATGATCGAACGGCCGGTTTGCAGGCAGACTTCGATCGCGCGTTGCACGCGTGGCCAGTCGCGCGGGTAGAGTTGTTGAGCAGCACGCGGATCGAGACGGTGCAAGAGCCGATGGAGGTGTTCCGGGCCGTGTTGACTACGGATGCGATTGACGCGGCGGCGCAGTGATTCGTCCGTTTGTGGGCTGACGAAGAATGGATGGCGGAGCGCGCGTAAGTAAAAACCGGTCCCGCCGACGAGTAGTGGAAGATGGCCGCGGCTCTCGATCTCTTCAATCTTCTTCGTTGCTTCGCGCGCCCACTCGACTGCCGTGTAGTTGATTGAGGGAGGAACAAAGTCGATCAGGTGATGCGGTACGCCCTTGCGTTCGGCGAGTGGAACTTTGGCGGTCGCGACCTGAATGTCCTGGTAGACCTGAACGGAGTCGCAGTTGATGATCTCGCCGTCGAGTTTGAGTGCGACCTCAATGCCCAGGGTGCTTTTGCCCGAGGCAGTTGGGCCGACAATGGCGATGACTGGAGGTTCAGTTGTGTTCGCGCTCACGTGCGGGAGGATAGCACGCGAAAGATCGCGACTGCCCAGAGGAGTGCGAGCAGCATCAGGCCACCGATGATTTGATTACGTGAGAAACGCACTCACCGCCTCTACTTCGCGTATAACCGATCTACCTAATACTGACACAGTATTAGATCATCTCAAGAAGATTCGTGCCAGCAGCACGATCACCCAGCCGATGATATCGACGATCGCCAATACTTTCGCGCCGACAGCGAGGCTGCGCGAGTCTCTGGCTACTTCGTAGATATCCATAATCTCAAGCGCGTTGGCGGCTTTCTTGTATGCAAGGATGCCGAAAATGAATCCAAAGCAAAACAGCCCGACAACGCTCAGGATTTGGCGTCACTTGCCGCTTCTTTAGCCTTCGACTCAAGCACGTACGGCGGATAAAGCGAACTGCCTTCTACTGGCGAAGGGGGAGGGGGTGCAACAAATGGCGCGTCGTTCTGTTCTGATGACATAGTCTTTCTTCCTTTCAGGTTGAGGTAAAAAAGAAAAGTACTTCGTCAATACATGCGCGTCAGTTCAATACCTGTGTAATACGCTTTCAAGATCTGTTCGTAGGACCAGCCCTGTTTCGCGAGGCCATAAGCTCCGACCTGGCACATGCCCACTCCGTGACCCCAGCCGCGGCCACTAAAGACAAACTCCACGACCCGTCCGCTGTCGTCATATTCACGATCGATCACGAAGAGCTGTTCGCGCAGGCCAAGAGCCGAACGAATGCGGCCGCCAAGCACGTGCGCCGTGCCGTTTGTACCAACAATCTCCAAATCTGTCACCCGGTGTGAAGAACCTCGCGACATCACTCGCAAATCAATAATCTGTCCGATGCCGCGCGCGGCGCGGGCCAAACGCGCCTGCACCTGGCCGAGCGAGAGTCCTGTGGTCCAACTGGAAAATGGCGAGAATCGATCGGCAGCGGCACCGTTTGGCGCCGGCTTCACTTCCAGAAAATCGATCTGTCCGTTGGCCGCGAGATGATACATAACCGGCTCACCACCAACGAGCGTCACTGACGAAACAGCGTAAGGACGTTCGCCGAGTTGACGAAACAGAAACGCGTCGGGATTGACTCTGAGTGGCTGATCCTTTCCCTTTGCGGAACGAAGAATCAATTGCCCGTCGCTCGCCGGCCGGGCGTTTGCTTTCTGCAGTTGCAGAAGATTGCGCGCCTCGAGGATGCGAACAATTGCGTGCAAAACCCGCGCACGAGACAGCGGCGCGCGCGGTCGCAACGTGGCGTCAGGATAGGCTGACAGGTAACCATCGCGCAGCATCATTGCAAGGTCAGCGCGATTCTGCGGCGGCACGTCCTGCGCGTCACGAACAGCCAAAAGGTAATCAGTGTCCGCGCTGTTCAGCAATGTTGAGGGATTGCTCTCACCAAACACTGCCAGAGAGAGCGCCGTGGCAAACGCAGGCGGACGATTTACATCGTCGCCGGTTGGTGGCGTTGTTTGGCGCGCCACTCGCGCAACGTTCGCGATCCAGTTGCGGACTTCAGACACGGATGCTTCCGCCGCGAGCCATGAGTCAGAGAGGCGTTCCGGCAACATGCCGACGTTTTGCGTCACTAAAAGGCTGATGTCGCGCGCCAGCAATACGTGCTCGTCGTCGCGCAACTCTGCCAAGGAGCGATTCGTGCGAATAACGAAACGATCAAACGCTGCGCCACCTTCCGCGGCGCACTCGCGTCCACGCAGGTAAGGAATCGCCTGGTTGAAAATGTTTTCCGAGTCTTCTGTGCGGCCGCCACAGGTCGACGTGTAGAGCGCGTTGATTGGTTCACCACCGAACGTGGCGATAATGCCGCGCGTTTCATCGACAGCGCGCGTCGAGAGCGGATTCTCGGAAGTCAGACCACGATACACCTGCGAACGCGTCGTCGGCAGGAGGTCGAAACCCTGGGCCATGAACTGCCCGCGATTCTTGAGCGCGTAGGTGCGCGCTGCGACGGCCTGTGCTTTCAAGGCCTCGATCGCCGGATAGCCGCCCGGCGAAAGCTCGTTGGCCACCACGCCGCGCACGTAGTCTTCCAGACCTAACTCGTTCACGACGGTCAACGAGCCGCGCAAATTCGTGAACACTTCGATCCGGCCGCGATACGGACGATCGTTAAAACGCACCGGCGTGTCCTTCTCGTCATCGGAAGCAAACACGACCGGCGCACTCGAACTGAACATTGGACCGCGGGTTGAAGAAGTGACGACCTCACGTGAAGGCAAACTCGCTCGCGAAGTCAACTTCACCGCACCGCTGTTGCCGGCACTGGTCGCGGACTGTTTCGCTTGAACAGCATCCGCGTTAATCGGTGGGCCTTGAAGCGTCGCATCCAGCCCTTCAGCTTCAAGTCGTGCGCGCAACTCTTCCGCCTCTTCGCGTGGACGCTTCGAACCAACTGCGACACCCCACGTCTTTGTTTCGGTATCGAATGTTTCGTCCGTGTCTTCACCGGTTAGTTTCTTGATCTCCTTCGCCGTGTCCTCGGCCTCCTCCTTCGAAGCAGCGCCCGCGACCATCACGCGATACGCCGCGTCGTTATCTGTGGACCGCAACGGCGACAACAGCCGCGCATCAACTCGAACGCGCGAACTGTCGAGCGCCAGCATTGTCGTACCGCCGCCACTGGCGTTCAGCAAGTGTCCGGCGGTCGATATCACGGCGGAGCGTGCTTCGGTAGTCAAAGCGACACGGATCGTCGGTTCAGGACCTGAAACAATCGCGAGTGTTGGAGAAGGAATAACCGGTGTCGTGGCAGCTGGTTGCGGCCATGCAGTCTCTGTGCGACGTGGCCGTGTGTCTGCTTGAATTTGCTGTTGAGCGAAAGTTAGTGAGACGAATAACGACTGCGCGAGCAGTACAGTGATAACTCTCCGGGCGAGGGAACTGCGCATACTTTGTAAATCCTTCGCGGCTCGGTTATCAGGGAGGGCATACCGCTGGCCGCATGGTACTACAAAGCGCGTAGAGAATCCCCATAATTTGCGGGATCAAGAATAAACAATTCCCACGAACCCCGCTGATGTGGTATAGACGGATCACACCCCCGCTAGGAAAAAGCATGGCGGCAGCAGCTTTTTGGTCTGTCCAGAGAATCAGGAGGCGCCTGAGCCCCCATGAGGAAGACTACATTCCATCGCTTGTTGTTGCTGCTTGCCGTAGTCTGCGTGCCGCTGACTTTATCGGCGACCAGTTGTCTGCCCAAAGCACCTGCCGAAAGCGGCGACATTACGATCACGCTTTACGGCTTTTCGATCATGAAAGAGTCGCTTGAGAAAGCGATCTATCCGGAGTTTGCGAACAAGTGGAAACAACTACACGGTCAGGAGGTCCGCTTTCAATCTTCCTTCGCTGGTTCTGAGACGATCACTAACCAGATCCTGCGTGGCGCGCCCGCCGAGGTGGCGATCCTGTCGATTGAACGCGACGCGCAGCGGCTGAAGAGCGGTGGCTTCATCACGTCGGACTGGCATTCGTACCCGGCCCAGGGAATCGTCAACAAGACTCCCTTCGTCATCATCGTTCGCAAAGGTAATCCGAAGGGAATTCATGAATTTGCAGATCTCGCCGCGCCGGGTGTTCGTTTGATCCATCCCGATCCGATCAGCTCGGGCGGCGCGCAGTGGTCCATACTCGCCATTTATGGCTCGGAGCTGAAGAAATCCGAAGCCGAGACGGAAGAACCTGACACGGCTCGCGCCGTTCAAACTCTGAAAGCCATCTGGAAGAACGTGATTTCCACGCCCGGCTCAGCTCGCGAGGCGCGAACCACTTTCGAACTCGGCAACGGCGACGCGTTGATCACGTACGAACTCGATGCGTTGCTGATGAAAGAAGCAAGCGCCGCGATCGAGATCGTCGTGCCGAAGGCCACGATTTTCAGCGAACATCCGGCAGTAGTGATTGATAAGAACGTGTCGGCAAACAAGCGGGCACTGGTCGATGCTTTTATGCAGTATCTCTGGAGTGACGAAGCGCAACAGGCGTTTGTGAAGTTTAACTTTTATTCAACGACGAACGATGCTTTCAACCAGGCGAACACGAATTTTGGTCACATCGAGACTCCGTTCACGATCGAATACTTCGGCGGCTGGGATCAGGCTTATCCGAATGTGATCGAGAAGGTCTTTCGCGACCAGGTGCAACGCAAGTAATTGCCGATTTTCGATTGCCGATTGCCAATTTGGGGCCAGCTCGGCAACCGGCAAGTCGACATC
>DASXRE010000097.1:0-6097 GCA_036506775.1 Pyrinomonadaceae bacterium
GCCGTACATGGTGCCGGTCGAAAAAGGACTCGAGATATTTCAGGAAGCGCGGCGTCGTCTGGCCGGTCTGGCCAAGCAGGCGAGGCTCTGCATGTCGCATTGCACCGGGAAAATCGAGGTGGTTGGCAAGATGGACGGCAAGATCATCTTTCGCTATCACCGCGCGCCAGACCCGCTCGACTGCGGTCGTGTGATGGTCTTTGACAGCGATCCAAAGGCCGCCTGGCTGGACGATTACATGCGACCGAAACCCGTCATCAATCTGAAAGTCAAAACGCACGCTCAAACCGTGTCGAGTTGAAGAGCACTGCTCTCTGTGTCTCTGTGTCTCGGTGGTTTTCGGTTAGTCGACACCACGGAGGCACGGAGACACAGAGAAACCCACGCAAAGGAGTAGCAATGAACCAGTCTACGTTTACCAGGAAGCCCGCGCTCGAATGTCTGATCCTCGGGCATTACGACTTAGGTTTTGATTTTCACGAGGGCCTGCAACGATCGCGCGGACTACACTCCGGTGAGTACCGCAATCTCAGAATGGACTTCATCACGCTCGACGACAAGAAGATCCCGTATCTCGATGTGCTCAATCAACTCACCGGCCAGCGGATGCATTGGACTGAGATGACGCAGGTCGCGCCTGTTTACCTGGCTAGTTTTCTTTCTAATCTGGGCATAACGGCGGAGTTCTCAAGCTTCTTTCACTCAAAGCGGGATGAGTTGAACGAATTGCTGAGCCGGCGGCCGAAGGTTATCGCGTTAACCACGACGCTTTATCTCACACCGCTCGTGGCGAAGGAAGTGGTGAAGTTCGTTCGCGAGAAGAGCCCGGACTCGTACATCGTTGTTGGTGGTCCCCTTATCGACAATCTCGCTTACCACCTCGATGAAGCCGACTTCCGCGTGATCCTCGAAGACATCGGCGGAGATATCTACGTCCAGCAAAAGCAAGGCGAACAGACGCTCGCAAACCTGTTGCTGAGGTTGAGAGAGACTACCGATCTGAGCAAGGTGAAGAACTGTTACATCAAGTGGCAGGGACAGTTTGTCTTCACCGGAGCAGAGGCGGAGTTCTCGCTGGCGCCGATCGATTGGTCTAACTACACCGGCAAGGATCTTGGTTCGACGTTGCAAACGCGCACCGCTCTGAGTTGTCCCTTCCGCTGCACGTTCTGCGACTATCCGGTGCGCGCGGGGAAGTGGGTGCCGCAGGAGATCACGCACGTTGAGAATGAGCTGCGGCAGATTCAGGAACGCTCGAACGTTCGCAATCTCGTGTTCATCGACGACACGTTCAACGTGCCGGCGGATCGCTTCAAAGAGATCTTGCGAATGATGATCCGTAATCAGTTTACGTTCCGTTGGTATTCCTACCTTCGCTGCAACATCATGGACGAGGAACTCTGCGATTTGATGGCGCGGAGTAATTGTGGCGGCGTATTCCTGGGAATCGAGTCAGGTGATCCGGACGTGCTCAAGATCATGAAGAAGGTCGCCACGCCGGAGCAGTATCTGCGCGGGATGAACTTTCTGAAGGCGAGCGGAATAATGACGTTCGCATCGCTGATCATCGGCTTTCCTGGTGAGACGGAAAAGACAGTCGAAAACACGATTCAGCTCTTACAGGAGGCCGGGCCGACGTTCTTTCGCGGCGAGATTTGGTATAACAACCCGCGCGCGCCGATCTATTCGAAGAGTAAGGATGTCCACGGTATTTCCGGCTTTGGCTACAAGTGGCATCACAACACGATGGACTGGGAGCAGGGTTGCGAGATGGTGTTGAAGTTGTTCGGGTCGGTGACTAATTCGACGTGGCTGCCGATGTATGACTTCGACTTCTGGATCCTGCCCTATCTCGAGGGGAAGGGAATCAGCCTGGACCAGGTCCAGCGGTTTGTTAACGCCTGCGACAATCTGCTTTCGCTGGAGATCGACGTGCCGCGCGGAAAACCGGTCACGGATCGGGTGTTGGCGGAAAACAATCTGCGCCAGATCGGCGCCGAGATCCAGCGCACCACCTTTGCCGCTGCCGCAGCGTGTTGAGGCAGCAACAAATCACATTCGACTCTGAGGAGGATAATCAATGTCTTTCAACAACGAAGATGAGGATAAAACTATCTACAAAGTCGTGGTCAATCACGAGGAGCAGTATTCCATCTGGCCTGAGTATCGCGAGAATCCGCTTGGGTGGAACGAGGTTGGCAAGGTTGGCCCAAAGGCGGAATGCCTAGCCTACATCAAGGAAGTCTGGACCGACATGCGGCCGCTCAGTCTGCGCAAGAAGATGGAAGAGATGGCCCGTAACCCGCCGCCTCCGCCGCCGGCCGATCCAACGCCAAAAGGCCCGAGCATCGTCGATCGGCTCTGTGAAGGCGATCATCGGATCGTAGTCGCGCAACGGCCTGAGCCCACGGTCAAAGCTTTGAAAGAAGCAATTGAGAGCGGTTACGTGCGCGTGAAGTTCATCGAGACGAAGGGCGGCACGGAGTTGGGCTTCAAAGTAGACAAGGATGCTTCGGATCTGGGCGCCGCAAACTTCGACGAAGGCACAGGCACGGTTCGTGTTGTAGGTGGACTGACGTTGGACTACGTGAAAGTGCGCTGCATCGCCGAAATCGATCTGAAGACGCTCGAAGGCGTGGGCCACCTCGAGAAGGTCGAATCCGCGGCTGCTTAAGCTGAGATCGAACCAAAAAACAGGTTAAGAGTTGATGGTAACTGTGTCACCGGTACGAACCGTGTCGCCGTGGTTTAGTTGCGGCAGGACTGACGCCCAAACGCGGCTGCGTATGTTTTGTTTTCCGTATGCCGGTGGAGGCGCAGCAATCTATCGAGGCTGGGAAAACTACGTTCCTCCCGGAGTCGAGATCCTTGCCATTCAACCACCCGGCCGAGGCAACCGCTTTCGCGAACCGGCTTTCGATCGCATGGACCACCTGGTGGCCGCGGCCGCCACGGCGATGGAACCGTTTCTCGATCTGCCGATCGTGCTCTTCGGTCACAGCGTCGGCGCGATGGCCAGTTTCGAGTTGGCCCATCGTATCGGTTATCAGTTCGGCGTCAAGGTGCTGCATCTCTTCGTTTCAGGCGCGCGTGCACCACAACTTCGCCGCAACCGGCACAACATTCACGATCTGCCGGAAGATGAATTCACCACCGAGTTGAAAACGCTCAACGGCACGCCACCCGAGGTCCTCGAGAACCCGGAACTGATGCGCATGATCAGCAAAACCCTGCGCGCTGATTTCGCGATCGCCGAAACCTATTCATGTTCGCACGCGGAGCCGTTGAACTGCCCTATAACTGTAATGGGCGGCCTCGACGACACACTCGCCGCTCGTGAAGATCTCGAGGCCTGGCGTATCCACACCACCAATTCATTCGATCTTTGGCAACTGCCCGGTGACCACTTCTTCATTCACACTTCCGATTCGCTGATCCTGCGCATTGTCTCCCGCGAGCTTACCCGGTTAATCAACAAAGACTGAGAGGAAAATATCGTGGCATGGGTTAATTCGTCAGCTAAGACTATTAGCTGGAAGTCGGTGTATTCACTCAAAGAAGAGTCGGTAACGGCGATCCTGCTGGGGCTCTTCCTGGTGCTCACTGCAACTTTCAGTATTCGTGAACAGGATCCGCCCGCAGCGTTGCCGGCAGCCGTCTCTCTAGAGTCATTCTCCGCTGAGCGCGCTGCCAGGTATTTGCCCGCTATCGCGGAGAAACCACATCCAATCGGATCAATCCAACACAAAGTGGTCCAGGATTACCTTGTACGGCGGTTGGCCGAAGCAGGGCTGGAGCCGCAGGTTCAACAAGCGACTCTCCCGAACGGCAAAGGGTTACCAATTCAAGTAGCAGCGGCCCAGAATGTTCTCGGTCGTTTGAAAGGCACGGGTGACGGTAAGGCCGTGTTGCTGGTCGCCCATTACGATTCGATGATCAATAGTTTTGGCGCCACTGATAATGGCTCTAGCGTCGTAGCGTTGCTCGAAACTCTCAGAGCTCTAAAAAGCGGGCCGCCGTTGAAGAACGACGTTGTTTTTCTGTTTACCGACGGTGAAGAGATTGGGTTACTTGGGGCTCGCGCGTTTGCCACTGAACATCCCTGGGCTGCGGATGTCGGAGTAGTGCTCAATTTCGACGCGCGGGGCAATAGCGGTCCGGTACTGATGTTTGAGACTTCCGACGGCAACGGATGGCTGATCAGACAGTTTGCACAGGCCTCTCCGTTTCCGGTAACTCACTCGCTTTCTTATGAACTCTACAAGTTGCTGAACTACGACACGGACTTGAGCATCTTCAAACGCGCGGGAATGCCGGCACTCAACTTCGCCAATATCGACGGCATTAGTCGCTATCATGATCCGCTCGATAATCTACAAGGCGTCGATGAAAACAGTCTTCAGCATCGAGGTTCTTACGTCCTTGCGTTAACACGCCAGTTTGGAAACCAGGATCTCAGCCAGACGCGGGAAAGGAATGCAGTCTTCTTCGACCTGTTTGGGAAATTTCTGGTGCATTACTCAAGCATCTGGGTGATGCCTTTGACACTCCTGATCTCTGCGCTGTTTGTGGCGCTGCTGGTGGTTGGCTTCAGAAGAGAGAAGCTGACGGTTGAAGGAATCGTCCGCGGGTTTCTCGGACTTTTCATAAGTATGTTGGCCGCGTCGCTCGGTGGGTGGTTACTCTGGCGAGCGATTTGGCTGGTTCGCGAAGGCCCGACGCCCGCGGCTATTCAGAGCCGGCTGCTCTTCGTTGGTTTTGTCGCCATGGCGATAGCAACGACTCTGGCTGTTCATGCTTTCACACGCAAGCGAGAGCAGATCGAAAGTCTGGCCACCGGCGCTCTGCTGTGGTGGTTCATCTTAATGGTTGGTGCGAGCCTCTTCGTGCCAGGCGCAAGCTTCGTTTTTCAGTGGCCGCTACTGTTCAGCCTGATCGGCCTGGGGTGGGTGATGCTGGCGCCGGAGAATCAGAAGAAGCACCGCTGGCTTAATCCAGTTGTGCTGAGCCTCTGCGCGGTGCCCGGACTCGTATTAATGTCGCCAATCGTCTACCAAATCTTCGTGGGTATGACGCTTAACTGGGTGCTGCTGGTGATGGTGATGGTCGTATTGCTGTTCGGCTTCCTTTTACCGCAACTCCAATTGATCGTCTCACCATTCAAGCGGGCCTTGCCGGCTGCCGCGGCTGCCGCGGCTGTCGTTCTGCTGGTGCTGGGCGTTCTGATGAATGCCGGTGGGATCGAACGGCCCGCTGATCCGATCTATTACGGACTAAACACCGACACCGGAAAGGCAGTCTGGGCCAGCGACATTACACATCACGCTGATCGGAACTCGCAGTTCTTTGCCGGCAGCCAGGACAAAGGGACCATCGAGGACTTTGCTTATGCGAGGAAGTCGAAACAGTACACACTCAATCCAGCTCCGGTTGCACAACTGCCCGCACCCGAAATGTCAGTGCTTGAAGACAAATCGCAGGACGGTGTGCGCACATTGCGTTTACGACTTACTTCGCCGAGGCAGGCAGGTATGGTCTGTGTTTATGTTGATTCTAACAGCGAGATCCTGGACGCCTCTGTCAATGGCGTGCCGGTCAGTGATGACACGGGAGCCAACGGTCCGTGGGGTATACAGATCAATGGGTTTCCGCAGCAGGGAGCCGAACTGCAACTGAAACTCAAAGCGTCTGACCCGTTGAAGTTGCGGCTCGTCGATCAATCGATCGGCTTGCCGCCGGTCAATGCGGCGGCTCAGTCTGAAGCTGTGACGCTTTCTGGGACGCCAGACTTGACGTTCCTCGTTAAGTCCTATTCCCTCTGACTCAGCAATGGAGTCAGTACCACCTGCAGTAGCGGGTGGGTGTTCCCAAAAGTGCGACGTCTCGCAGGCTTACGCAGACCCACCCGCTACCGCAGGTGGTACTGACAAGCAAAACTCTCTCAAACTAAAAACGGGCGCCGCTTGGCGCCCGTTTCTCTGTGTCGACGGCTCCGAGAAATACCGCGAGTCAGCCACTGGCGCGTTCAAGCAGATCACGATTCACGACCACTCGACCCTGGTAGCTGATCGTGGTGAGCAATACAGAAATCCGTTCA
>DASXRE010000098.1:0-27758 GCA_036506775.1 Pyrinomonadaceae bacterium
CTGGTACTATCGCCTGCGACATCGTTTAGGCCAAAGCGGTGACAAGTCCCCGCACTCCAAGGAGGCGCCCGGTTTGTGCTTCTTGTGCCCTTTTGTGGCTGCCTTGTGAACACATGCGAGCGATACCAACCTTAAAGATCAGCATCTCGGGCGTGCGCGGCGTCATTGGCCAATCGCTGACGCCGGGGCTGCTGACGCGTTTCGCACAAGCGTTCGGCACGCACACCGGCTCAGGCACGATCGTCGTCGGTCGCGATCCGCGAACCTCTGGCGAGATGGTGAAACACGCGGTTATCGCGGGAATTCTTTCGAGTGGCGGACGCGTCGTAGACATCGGTGTTTGTCCGGTCCCGACGGTCCAGTTGCAGGTGCGGCGCCGCAAAGCTAACGGAGGAATTGCGATCACTGCGAGTCACAATCCCGCTGAGTGGAACGCGCTGAAGTTCATCGGCTCGAACGGACTTTTTCTCGATGCGGGACAGGCGCGTGAGCTGCTCGATATCTATCATCAAGGCGAGTACACGAAAGTCAGCGGCGACGAGATCAGGACGGTTGAAGAGGTTGAGGGAGCGATTGACGCACACATAAAAGCAATAATCGACGCCCTTGGGCCGTTGCCGTCCGCCAGGAAAAGGTTGCGTGTGGTGCTCGATTCGTGCAATGGCGCAGGTTCGATTGTTGGTCCAAAGTTGCTAACTGCTCTCGGCGCGGAAGTAATTCCGATCAACGTCACTCTAGATGGATCGTTTCCGCGCCCGGCCGAGCCGTTGCCCGAGAATCTCGCGGACCTTTGCGAGACAGTCAAGAAACATGGAGCAGACGTTGGTTTCGCGCAGGACATGGACGCGGATCGTTTGGCGATCGTGTCGGAGCAGGGAATCCCAATCGGCGAAGACTACACCCTCGTGCTCGCCGCGCTTTACGTGCTCGGACGCGAACCCGGCGCGGTCGTTGCCAATCTTTCTACAACTACTGCGCTTGAAGACGTCGCGAAGAAATTTGCTTGCCCGCTCTTTTTGACGAAGATCGGCGAAGTGAACGTCACTGACAAGATGCAACAGCAGAACGCGGTGATTGGTGGCGAAGGAAATGGCGGCGTGATCTATCCGCGAATCAATTTCGCGCGCGACAGCCTGGTGGGCATGGCTCTCGTGCTACATCTGCTTGCTGAATCGGGCAAGAGTATCAGTCAGTTACTCGAAGAGTTTCCGCGTTATAGCGTCGTTAAAGAAAAGATGATCTGTCCATCAGCGAAGATACCCGCGGTTTTGAAAATGTTGCGGCAGGAGTACGGCAAGTTTCCCCTCGACACGCGCGATGGCGTGAAGGTCACGTTGCCAGAAGGTTGGTTTCTGGTGCGCGGTTCGAACACGGAGCCGATCATTCGCGTCGTGGCGGAGTCGACTGAAGAAAGTAAGGCAAGAGAGATTGTAGCCCGGGTCTACGAGCAGGTAGCTCGCTGCATCAGTTAGCACCACAGCTAATACGATTCAGAACGAACGAAAGGAATCAATAATGATCCCTGCATTATCGCGTTCCCTCGCTGGGATTGTTTTACTTTTGGCGTGTTTGCATGCGCCTGTGTTGGGCCAACAAGCAGCCAGGGCCAAGCTGACCGGCACCGTAACCGATCCGCACGGCGCGGTAGTGTCGGGAGTGACGATCATCGCGACCTTGGAGTCGATCGGGATTCGCCGCGAAACGCTCACAAATGATGAAGGATTGTATGTGCTCACCGATCTCGTACCGGGCGAATATGAGTTGCGCGCTCAAGCCAAGGGCTTTCGCACCCAGGTCATTAAAGCGATTTCGCTGAAGGTTGGACAGTCAGTAACGATGAACGTTCCTCTCGAAGTTGGCCCTGCCGAGGCGGAAGTGATAGCAGACACCTTCGGCGAGCCCGCGCCCATTGACACTGCTGCCTCAGTGGTCCAGGGCGTGATCGCCTCACGTGAAGTCGAAAGCTTGCCGCTCAACGGTCGCAACTTTCTCGAACTTGCCTTGTTGATTCCCGGCAATGCGCCCGCACCGAACTTCGACCCCACCAAGACAAACAGCGTCGTGATTTCTTCAGCCGGACAACTGGGACGCGGCGGCAACGTCACCATCGACGGCGCCGACAATAACGACGACGTCGTTGGCGGTCCGGTACAGAACATCTCGCAGGAAGCTATTCAGGAATTTCAGATCGCCACCAATCGTTTCTCGGCGCAGTTGGGCCGCTCGGGATCAGCGGTAATCAACGTAGTGACGAAATCCGGCACGAACGAGTTGCACGGTTCGGGATCGGCCTATTTTCGTGATCGCGAGCTGCAGGGCTTGCCGGCCACGTTTGATCGCGCGCTTGGTCAGACGCCGCCTTTTGATCGGCAGCAGTATGCGTTTACGCTGGGTGGACCAATCAGGAAAGATCGCGCGTGGTTCTTCGGTTCGTTCGAATATCGTAACCAGGACGGCGTGGTGCTGGTGGGCGCGCGAGATCTTGCCACGCGCTCAATCAGACGCGGGTTTGCCTTGGCGCCGCTCGACGATTTTCTTACCACCGAACGCGTTGACTGGTCGCCAACCAGTAAAGACCTGTTGAGTTTGCGTTACTCATTTCAGCGCGAGAAAGGCATCACCGCGAGCACGCTGGTACGCTCAATTGGCTCCGCGTCGCAAAGACAGTCGAGCCTCAACAAGACCAATTCAGTGCTCGCGAATTACTCGCGTGTCATTTCACCGCGCGACATCAACAACTTCAGCTTCAGCTTCGGCACTTTCATCAACGATACGTTGCCGGTTACGCCTGGACCACAACTTACCTTTCCCAGCATTCAGGACGGCGCATCGTTTCGTGTGCCACAACAGACCAAGCAACGCCGGCTTCAGTTCAGCGACACTTACACACTCATTCGCGGCAATCACACGTTCTATTTCGGCGGTGAAGTTCAGCGTGTCGAATCGGATCTTGATCTCAAAGTCTTTCAGCAGGGACGCATCGAGTTGATCGAAGACTTTCCGGACTTTGATCGCAATCTTGACGGGCGCGTCGACGACAACGATCTACTGTTTGCTGTCACGCTGCGCAGCGGCGTTCCGGATCGTCCGCTGTTGTTGCCCGACACTGACAACACTTATCTCGCATATTTTGTGCAGGACGACTGGCGGGTTCATCCGCAACTCACTTTGAACCTTGGCCTGCGTTACGAGCTCGACACCGACGTGAAGAATGTCAGTCGCCTGGACGAGTTGAATCCGTTGATTCTGCCATTCCTGCATGGCGAACGGACGAGAGACAAGAACAACTTCGCGCCGCGCATCGGCTTCAACTTTTCCACCAAGAACGGCAGAACGAGCATTCACGGCGGTTACGGCATCTACTACGATCGCGTGACACTCGAGATTCAGACGCTCGAGCGCGGACTTGATGGTCGCGCGCTGCCGGTCGAAGTGCGAGCGGGGAATCTCTTCTTCATCCCGCCGCCGTTTCTGTTTGATCCGGTCAACGGCGTCTTTCCGCCACCCGCGCCGACGCTGGCCAATCCGTTCACCGGCTTTGTGTTGCCGGGCGCCGGCGCCGGTGGCATCAACATCATCGACAACGATCTGCAAAATCCGATGGTCCAGCAGGTGAACATCGGTGTGCAGCGGGAACTCGGCCACCATCTCGTCCTGCGGGCGGATTACCTGCACAACCTCGGAACGCAGTTCATCATCGGCCGCGTGATCGGAACTGTGCCGTTCAATCCGGTCGTCGGTGGACCGGACCTCGTCAAGAATCTCGAATCGAGTGTGCGCACGAAATACGACGGACTGCTGCTGAGTCTGGAGAAGCGCTTTTCAAAGCATTATCAGTTCCGCGCGTCTTACACTCTTTCGCGTTCGTTTAATTTCGCTAACGACGATCAGATTCCGTTTTCAAACGGCCCGATCGATTCCAGTGATCTGAGTCGGGAGTATGGTCCGACGCCGAACGATCAGCGGCATCGCTTCAGTTTCTCGGGACTGTTCCAACTGCCGAAAGGTATTCGCGTTTCGCCGATCTTCACGCTCGCTTCGTCCGTTCCGGTCGACATTCTGCTTCCCGACGGCAGTTCGCGTGTTTGTGAGTTGCAGCGGAATGCGGGCGCGCGGCAGTTTCATACGGGCGCGGAGTTGAATGCGGCGTTGACGCAGATCAACGCGGCTGGTGGTTCGCTCTGTCCGAACCCCGATCCGAGCACTGGCTTCAAGCCGCGTGTGCTCGTGCCGCTGGTGCGTGATGATTTGCAGTTCGGCGACAACTTCTCGTCGCTGGATCTGCGCGTGTCGAAGCTTTTCAAAGTGGGGGAGCGGTTCACGATCGAGCCGATCGCGGAGGTGTTCAATCTCTTCAACGTGACGAACGTGCTCGGCGTTTCAAACGTGAACTATTCCGGATTTAGTAACGTGCTGGTGCCCGACAGTAACGATCCGAGCATTCCGGGATTCCGGCGCTCGTCGAGTTTTGGTCAGCCGGTGAGCACCGCGGGAGGCGTGTTTGGTTCCGGTGGACCACGGGCGTTCCAGTTCGCCGCGCGCGTGACGTTCTAAGTTTTCCTCTATGTACCTCTGTGTCCTCTGTGTCTCTGTGTTGTTCTGCTCTTCACAAACAAGAACCACAGAGACACAGAGGACACAGAGGTACACAGAGAAGAGGTGAATCGTACGACCGAACTTAAACGACAAATCGGGCTACGCACGGCCGCCGCGCTCGTCGTCGGCGAGGTGATCGCGGTCGGCATTTTCCTGACGCCCGCCGACATGGCGAAAGCGCTCGCCTCACCGATGTGGCTGCTCATCGTCTGGCTTGCGATGGGTGGGATGGCACTGTGCGGCGCACTCTGTTACGGCGAACTCGCAGCGCGCTACCCTGAAGCCGGTGGCGGTTACGTCTATCTGCGCGAGGCGTATGGGCCAGCGGTCGCCTTCATGTACGGCTGGATGGCGTTTCTGGTGATGGACCCCGGACTCACGGCCGCGCTTGCCGTCGGGCTGGCCACCTACGCCGGCTACATCGTTCATCTGCCACCGTGGGGCACAAAACTCTTGGCTATCGCCACGATCGTCCTAATCGCACTGATCAACATTCGCGGCGTGCGACTCGGCGCCGGTTTCGTTCGCGTGTTGATGTTTCTCAAACTTGGTCTACTCGCGTTCGTTATCCTGTGGGGAGTCGGTTTTCAGCTCGGCAACTGGTCCAACTTCACACCGTTCGTGACGCGTCACCCGAATTCACGACCACTGTTCGGCGCGCTCGCCGGCGGGTTGTTGGGCGCGTTCTTTTCCTTCGCCGGCTGGTGGGACTTAGGCAAACTTGCCGGCGAAGTGAAAGAGCCAGCGCGCACGTTACCGAAGGCACTCATGCTTGGCGTCGTGGTGGTGACCATCGTCTACATTCTCACGAGCCTGGTCTTTGTTTATCTCGTCCCGCTGGACCAGGTCACGTCAGGTGAGACGTTTGCTGCGCAAGCCGGCGAGGTCCTGTTTGGGCGTGCCGGTGGAACGATCTTCTCGCTCATCGTGGTCGTGGCCGTGCTGGGAAGTCTGGCGGCAGTAGTGATGTCGGCGCCGCGAGTTTATTTCGCGATGGCGCGCGACGGCTTGTTCATCCCGGCGGTTGCGGCAATTCATCCGCGCTTTGAAACGCCCGCCGTTGCGATCGCATTGCAAGCGGCGCTGGCGTCGGTGCTGGTCGTTGCCGGAACGTTCAAGGAGATCATTTCCTACTTTGTGTTTGTGGTAATAGTGTTCGTCGCACTTACAATAATCGCGCTATTTAAGTTGCGTCGCCGCTCGAACGCAAACGTCGGCTACCTGACGCCGGGTTATCCCGTAACACCAATCATGTTTCTCGCGTTGCTTGTGCTGCTGCTGGTCTTGATCGGCGGCGACAATCCGAAGCAGGCGTTTCTCGGCGTGTTCGTAGTCTCATTGGGTCTGCCATTCTATCTCTTGGTGTTTCGTCATCGAGGAAGGACAACTTATGACCTGGATTAAAACTGTCGCGGTTACTGAGGACGAAGAGGTGCGCAAGGCCGTCGAGTCGCAGCGCGAACTCTATCCAATCGAATACGCGACGCCTGTGCATCCGACGGCTGACGGTGAAACCGCCGGCATCGTCGCCTCGCACAGTTTGATTCCGCAGGCGCTCTATCACGCGTTTGCGACGTTCGGCTCGTTGATGTCGCCCGACCTGCCTTTGACGCGGCGCCAGCACGAGATGATCACCACGGTGGTCTCCGTGATGAACCGGTGTCATTATTGAATCGAATCGCACGCAGAGTTTCTGCGTCGAGTGACACTGGACCAGAATTTGGTGGCGGCGCTGGAAGAAGACTATCGTTCCGCGCCGATCACGGAGCAGGAGAAAATCATGCTCGATTTCGTCGTGCAGATCACGCGCGACGCCACGCGTATCTCGCCGAACGATCACGATCGTTTGCGCTCGGCCGGCTTTGACGACAAGGGAATCCTTCAGGTTACGTTGATCGCGTCGTGGTTTAACTACATCAATCGCGTAGCCGACGCACTAGGAGTTGGCAGAGGCTGAAAGAAAATGAAGTACGTTGCAGTTGTGTTGCTCGCTGTGATGCTGGCGTCGGTCGCTTTGGCCCAGGAAGAGGAGGTCGTCCGAGTCAAATCGAATCTCGTCAACATCGATGTGATCGTCAAGGACAAGAAGGGCAAGTACGTCGCGGATCTGAAAGCGGAAGACTTCACGATCGTTGAAAATGGAGTGCCGCAGAAGATCGAGTTTTTCGATGCGCCGCTCTCACGCATAGAGGTAAAGACCGACACTGCCACGAGCGGCTCTGAAGTGACTACTCCGTCGCCCGCGGCGCCGCGCAATTACGTTGCCCTCGTACTTGATTCACAAACCACCGACCTCACAAACCTCAAGCAAGTACGCGAAGGCACACTCAAATACATTCGCGATCAGATCACGCCGGCAGATACGGTCGCACTGCTTGCGGTTACGAACGGTTTGCAGATGCTGCAACCGTTCACGCAGGACAAGGCCAAACTGATCGCGGCGGTCGAGAACGCCGGCGTCAATTCGTTTTCGAAGGGCTTCGAACAAAAAGACATCGCAGAAAACATCAGCGCGCGTCAGGAACAGTTGGCGACTTCGGCTTCATTGCCGACATCGGCGATCACGTCTCCGGCGGCCGGCTCTGAAGCGGCCAGGGCGATGATCGCCGCACGCGTGTTGCAGCAGTTCGTGAAACTGCGCACCGCACTCGGCTTGCAGCAGTCGCGTCCGATTCTTGCGGCGTTGGCGGCGATCTGCGAAGGACTCAGAATTATTCCGGGCAAGAAGACGCTCGTGCTGTTCTCCCAAGGGTTCGTCACTCCCGCAGCACTCGACTGGCAGGTGCAAAGCACGATCGATATGGCGAACCGCGCGAACGTCGCGATCTACATCATCGATTCCGCGGGACTCCGCGCGGGCGCGCCGGCGTCTGGTTCGCTGGTGCCTTCGACTCCGCTCGCCGGTGTTTCGGGTATCACCAATCAGGAACAGCGAATTCAGGCCGTCGGCGGTGAAACGGTTTTCGACAACGTGCGACAGGAAGGACAAAGTCGCGAGTACGACATTCTTTACCGCATTTCAGGCGACACCGGCGGCCGGTTTCTCAAAGGGAACAACGACATCGGTCAAGGCTTGGAACGGATCGATCAGGAGATTCACGCGCGCTACACGCTCGCTTATCGTAGCACCAATCAAAACTTCGACGGCACTTTTCGCAAAGTGAAGATCGAAGTACGCCGTCCCGATGCACAGATCATGTCGCGTTCGGGCTACTACGCGATACCGCCGGAAGAGATCGTGCTGTTATCACCTGCCGATAAAAAACTGTTGAGCGGTTTCACGGCGGCGCAGACGAATCCGGAACTGCCGTTATTTGTTTCGTTGAGTCAGTTCAGAGCGCGTGAAGGTTTGTACACGGTGCCGCTCGCGCTCGAGTTGCCACCCGCAGCGGTGAAGTTTGAGCGCAAAGGCGACAAGCGATCGATGCAACTGGAAGTTCTCGGAGTGTTGAAGGCGTCGCCCGAGAGAATACTTTCGCGGCTCGGCGGCAACTTCGACGTGAATCTGTCTGACGCCGATTATCAATCGATCGTCAGCGACAACATTTTCTACCGGCAGGACATGTTGCTGGCCCCCGGTGAGTACACGATTGATTTGATGGTCCAGGACAAGCAGTCGGGCAAAACGGCGGCGAAACGTGAACAGTTTGTGGTGCCTGAGCCGGATCCGGAGTTTGCGGTTACTCCGGTTGTGCTGAGCCGGTATGTCGAGCAGGCACAGTTGCCGCCGCTCGGTGCGGACGAGTCGCCCGACGTGTTTGCGCACGGGCGTTCACAGATTCGACCATCGGCGGGGCGGCAGTTTCAGGCAACAGATAATCTGATCATGTTTTTGTTGGTTTACAATGCCGCGAACAGTCCTGACACGGGCAAGCCGCTTGTGCGAGTGACAGTGCGGTTGATGAAGAATGGGCAGCCCGCAACGAAGCCGTTTGATTATGTGTTGAGTGAGATTCAGAACCAGCCGGTGCCGCACCTGACGTTTGCTGAATACATTCGACTCGCGGGTCTGGCACCGGGCAACTACACCGCCGCGATCGAGATCAAGGACATGGTTACACGCAAGGTCGCGAAGCAGGACGCGCCATTTACGATAATTCCTTGACAGGATTACAGAATTCACTAGATTCAAAACAGTCGGTAGACTTCAACCAGTCCTGTTAATTCTGAAATCCTGTCTAATAGAGATGATCATTTCCGAACTCGACACGCCTGCGCTGATCGTCGATCTGGACGTCATGGAGCGGAATCTCTCGCAGATGGCGGATTACTGCCGCCGTCATGATCTGCGTCTTCGTCCACATACAAAGACTCACAAAGTCCCGGAGCTCGCACGCAAACAGATCGAGAGTGGCGCGCACGGCATCACGGTTGCCAAACTCGATGAAGCCGAGGTCATGGTCGACGCCGGTCTCACAGATCTGTTGCTCGCCTATCCCATCGTTGGACCAGCAAAAACGGCGCGGCTCGCGCGGCTGGCGGAGCGCGCCACGATCACTGTTTCGCTCGACTCGGAAACAGCCGCACGCGGAATCTCAGCCGCCGTCTCGGAACGAGGTGGCAAGGTCAGCATTCTCGTTGAGCTCGATGTTGGCTTTGGCCGCTGCGGTGTGGCTGATGAAACTCAGGCGCTCAACCTGGCCCAAACCGTGGCTTCATTGCCCGGACTCGAATTTCAAGGCCTGATGTTTTTCCCGGGTCACTTTGGCGTTCAACCCGACGAGCGCGCACTGCTGCGCGCCCGCGTCAACGAACTGCTCGACCGTTGTTCGGAGACTTTTGCACGCGCCGGCGTGCCGGTTAAGACCCTGAGCGGCGGCTCGACTCCGAGTCGTTACGAGAGCGAACTCTTTCACGGCGTGAACGAAGTTCGTCCCGGCACTTATATCTTCAACGACCGGAACACCGTCGGCGTCTCGGCCGCATCACTGGACGACTGTGCACTATCAGTCGTGGTCACAGTCGTTAGCACAGGAGTCGCCGGACACGCGGTCATTGATGGCGGTTCGAAAACGTTTTCATCCGATCGTTATCAGGCCGAACACGGACGCGGCTTCGGACTACTGAAAGAAGACCATGCAGCCGAGATTGAACGTCTCTCAGAAGAACACGGCCACGTGAACATCCAACGCTCGGAACGAACATATCGCGTCGGCGATCGGTTGACGGTGATTCCTAACCACGTTTGCAGCACTGTGAACATGCACGATGAGATCTACGGCGTGCGCGGCGATCGAGTGGAAACCGTTTGGCGCGTTGCGGCCAGAGGAAAGGTCCACTGATTGCCCGAGACTGCCACAAAGAAGCACAAAGGGCACAAGAGGTCAGCCAACTGTTTTGTGCCTCTTGTGCTTTTTTGTGGCGTGTTCCTGCTCTCCATGTTGAGCGCGGTTAGTTCTTCCGCGGATGTTTATGATCTCGTGATTCTGAACGGTCGAGTCATCGATCCCGAGTCGAAGACTGACGCCGTTCGCAACCTCGGCATCTCCAGCGGCAAAATCAAGACAATCTCGCGCGCCCAACTGAACGGCCGCAACGTGATCGACGCGCGCGGTCTCGTCGTCTCGCCCGGCTTCATCGACCTCCACCAGCACGGCCAAACCGAAGAGAACTTTCGCTTCAAAGCAATGGACGGCGTGACCTCTGCGCTCGAGCTGGAAGTCGGGACCGGCGACGTCGACCGTTGGTATGCGGAACGTGAAGGGAAATCGTTGATCAATTACGGCGTGAGCGCAGGACATCTCGCTGCGCGTATGGCTGCGATGAAGGAACCGGTGACATTTCTTCCGACCGGCGAAGCCGCCCGCCGCGCCGCAACCGAGGCCGAGATCGCCGATATGAAACAGCGGCTCGAACAGGGCTTGAAACGCGGCGCAGTTGCGGTCGGTTTTGGCATTCAGTACACGCCGCAGGCATCACACTGGGAGATCCTCGAGATGTTTCGCGTGGCTGCGCGTTACGGTGCCACATGTCACGTACACATGCGCAACGCGGGAGCCAAGGAGCCGGCCAGCAGCGTTCAGGCACTAGAAGAAGTTATCTCGGCGGCCGCGATCACGGGCGCGCCTTTGCACGTCGTACACGTTCACAGCACAGGTGGACCAGCAACTCCGAAACTCTTGCAGATGATCGGCGAGGCGCGTTCGCGTGGTTTGGATATATCCACGGAATGCTACCCGTATATCGCCGGCATGACCGACATCAAGTCGGCGATCTTCAACGAAGGATGGCAGGAAGTTTTTGGCATCGACTACAAAGACTTGCAGTGGGCCGCTACGGGTGAACGCCTCACTAAAGAAACGTTTGCGAAGTATCGACAAACCGGCGGCATGGTCGCGGTTTTTTCGATGACCGAAGAGATCGTCCGTGCAGCTTTGCAGAACCCGCTCACGATGATCGCGAGCGACGGCATTCTTGAAAACGGCAAAGGACATCCACGCACTGCGGGCACCTATTCGCGTGTGTTAGGAAAGTACGTGCGTGAAGAGCGCGTGCTGACTTTGCTTGACGCACTGACGAAGATGACGTTGATGCCTGCGCAGCGGCTGGAGCGACGCGTGCCATCAATGAAAAACAAGGGACGCATTCGCGCCGGCGCTGATGCGGATCTCACGATTTTCGATCCGCAGACAATCAGCGACCAGTCAACATTTCAGGAGCCCGCGAAAGAAGCAATCGGCGTCAGATTTGTGATCGTGAATGGCGTGATGGTTGTGAAAGAAGGTCAGTTGCAGTCGAATGTTCATCCGGGCGCGCCGATTCGCGCGCCGTTCTGAGCCGGCGAGTGCTCGACTTCGTCGGGAGCTTTCTCGCCTTTCTCTTTTGTTTCCGGCGCGCCTTGTTTCGCCGCCGCGTTTTCAATCTCGGAATTTATCTCGCCGCCAATCAGCACCGCCGCGCCGGTGAAATAAAGCCACAGCATCAAGATGATTACCGCGCCCAGCGAGCCGTACGTCTTGCTGTAAGAGTCGAAGAAGTGAAGATAGACGCGAAACCCGAGCGAAACTAGCAGCCACAATGCGACGCCGATCGCCGCCCCCGGCGTGAGCCATTGCCATGCCTGGTCGCGCAGGTCAGGCGCAAAGTAATAGATCAAAGCAAACGCCAGCATCATGACCGCGAGAACCACTGGCCACTGAATAATCTTCCACGCAATTGCGAACTGGGCGCCGAAGCCGTAAGCATTGGCGATGTGCTCGGCAATGTTTCCACCTGCCACCACCAAAATCAGAGCGGAGATAATCAAGACGGAAAGCGCGAGTGTCAGGCCGATGGCGACGAGTCGCTGCTTCCACCACGGCCGAGTCTCCTTAACATCGTAGGCGACGTTAAGTGATTCTGTGATCGCGGTCATGCCGTTTGAAGCCGCCCAGAGTGCAGCGAGTAATCCTAACGAGATCTTGCCACCACTACTTGCCGCGGACACCTCGAGCATAGTCGCGTCGAGCAGTTGAAACGCCGAAGGTGGCATGATGCGCGCGAGGTAATTGAACAGTGCGTGGCGCGTGCCCGTGCCGGAGCCGAGTACGATGCCGATCACCGAGGTGAGAAAAATCAGTAAGGGAAAGAGTGCGAGAAGAAAGTAATAGGAGAGCTGAGCGGCGCGTCCGAACATGCTATCGTTGTTAACCTCTTTCCAGACCCGTTTCGCCAGTTCGAACCAACTGATGTTGCGGAGCGCCCAAAGTGATTTCATGGTGTACTCCTTTCCGGCGTCGTATGTTTTTCAGTCGTCACCGCCTACCGGCGAGGTCAGTCGCAACGGTGATGCCACTCACAGATGAACACAGAATACATGTAAGTAGAACCGGCGTTGAAACACCGGGTTAAATTGAACCGCCGCTATGCGCCGAAGAGTTGGATGCCGCTGTGTGTGGCGATCTTCGCGGCGGGGTTGGGCTGGTAGTGAATTCAAACGTCGCTAAAGCGACTCGATCGCTGTCTACGGTGGCGTTTCCCGGCGTTGAAACGCCGGGCTAAAGTGTGCCGACGCTACGCGTCGGAGCGGAGCGCTATGCGCCTAAGCCCAGCGCTATGTGCCGAAGAGTTGTTCAGCGCTGTGTGTGCCGGCTTGCTTCGGCGCGTAGCGCCGTTTGAATTTAGCCCGGCGTTTCAACGCCGGGAAACGCCACCGGAGACAGCGATGGAGTCGCTTTAGCGACGTTGTGCTTCCGAACTATTGCACCTTCAAAAACTGCGGCAACGCTTCCGCCGCGCGCCCGATCGCGCGTGCGAGACTCAGCTTCGCGAGGTTGTGCGCAAACACGCTGTTGATGTAATCCGTGTTGGCCGTTGACACCGCCTCCTGCGACTGCACTACTTCAACATTGTCACTCACACCGGCATCGAAACGTTGACGCGTCAGATCGAGATTCTGCGTCGCCACCTGAATGTTCTTCCGCGCAACCTCCACCTGACTCGCCGCCGCCTGCAAATCGAAGTACGCATTCCGTACTTCACTCTCGATCCGTCCCTTCACGTCTTCTAACTCAGCGCGACGTTGAGCCAGCGCCGCCTCGGCAACCTCGGTCTCACCTTCTGTCCGTCCACCCTGCCAGATTGGTATTCGCACCATCCCGGCGACGCTGAATGTGCCATGCGACTGCGCCGGGTTGGTCCCGATGACGCCGTAATCCGCGCGCATGGCAAAAGACGGAAGTCGTTCGGCCCGCGCCGCGGCCCGCGCCTTTTCCGCCGCATCAATTTGCGACTGCGCCGCCTTGAGATCCGAACGCTGTTCGAACGCCTGTCGCAGCGCTTCATCAAAGCTGAGCGGTGGTGCTTCCGCGAACGGAACCGCATCTGAAACTTCGTACCGTTCGTTGGGCGGCAACCCCGTCAGACG
Source organism: Pyrinomonadaceae bacterium (assembly GCA_036506775.1). Lineage (GTDB taxonomy): Bacteria > Acidobacteriota > Blastocatellia > Pyrinomonadales > Pyrinomonadaceae > PSRF01. The sequence goes on from DASXRE010000098.1 coordinate 13,442, forward strand.
CGCCAAGGCAATCTTCAATTTCGAGTAATCATTCTCCAGGGAAACGAGCCGCTGCTGTTGCGTAAGCAGTTGAATCTGGCTGCGATTGAGATCCGTCTGCGCCACTACGCCCGCCGCGCGTTGTTCCGAAGCCTGTTTGAACAACGCTTCGGCGGTGGTGAGTTGCGCGCGGGCGGCATCGATCCGCGATTTCGCGGCTATGACCTGAAGGTACGTTCCGCCAACAGCAAGCACGATCAAATCACGAGCGTCCGCGACGGAGAGCTCGTTGGCGCGCTCGAGTTCTTTAGTCGCGCGGTAATTGTTTCGCGCCGTGAGGTCGAAAACCGTTTGCGAAAGACTCGCCCGCAGATCGAAATAGTTGAAAGGCCCCACGATGGTCGGCACCGAGAAACCCGGAACGGGACTCCCAAATCTCAGACCAAGCGCGCGCAGGTTTGTTTGCTGCACGGTTTCACTCAGATTTGCATTGATATTTGGCAGCAAGGCACTGCGAGCGATTTTGGTTTGCCCGCGCGACTGTCGCACTGCTTCGTTCAACCCAACTGCCCCGAGGTTAAACTCGATCGCACGGTCGACGGCTTCACGCAAAGAAAGTCTGCCGGAGAAGGGAAGTTTAGCGACACTTGAAGTGCTGCCCGCGTATGGTCCTTGCACCTGAACTGTCGGGTTGATCGTGTTGATGCTGTTCGTCGTGCCCGGAATCGCCGTCTGCGTTGCCGTGACCGTTCCGCTCTGCGGGTTGCGCCCGGAGAGCGGCAGTTGAGCGGCCTGAGTGGGCGGCGACGGCTGAGTCGGGCTTTGAAGAGTCTGTGCACAAACAGCCGGCGCGAATAATACGAAAAGGATCAAAACGATCAGTGGCACTTAAGTTTACCTCCGTACTTCAACTCAGTTGTTTTCGAAAACGCAAGACACTCAGCGACAGGAGCACGAGCGTAATAAGCGACAGCGCCATAAAGTTGGGCCAGAGACTGTCGAGCCCGCTTCCTTTGAGCATGCTGCCGCGCGCAATCACGCTGAAATGATGAATCGGGTTGATGATGGTGAGTGGTTGCAGCACCTTCGGCATTGCTTCGACGGGATTGAGCGCGCCCGACAACGAAACGAGTGGTGGATTGATGAAGAATCCGGTCAACAACGCCTGCTGCGCTGATTTACTAAAAGTCGCGACTGCGGTGCCGATACCGATCCCCGCGAGAACACAAAGCGCGCCGCCACCGATGACAGGCAACAAGCCGCCGTGAAAAGGCACGCCGAACACGATCTTGATCAAAACAATCGCGAACATCATCATCATCGACAGCAGCAAAAAGAGCGGCGCTATTTTCGCGATGATGATCTCGGCCGTTCCCGCCGGCGACATCAGTAACTGTTCGATCGTTCCCGCTTCTCGCTCCTTCACCATCGCGCCGGACGCGACGATTGAGCTGTTGAGGATCAGCAAGAGTCCGAGCACACCAGTGGTGATGAACCAGGAGTCTTTCAGTCCCGGGTTGTAAAGAAAAGCGGGATGCAACGAAGTCCCGCCCGGCGGTCCAGCGCCGGTCGTCCTGCGAAAGGCTGGCTGAATACCGTCCCTTCGCAGTTGCCTGTTGTAGTTTTGAATCACTGCTTCGGCGTAGCCCTGACTGATCGCGGCGGAGTTTGAGTTCGTCGCATTCAGGAGAAACTGCACAGTGGTCGGACGTCCGCGTTGCAGGTCGCGCGCGAAGTCGTTGGGAATTACCACACCGGCGTTCAACGACCCGTTGCTGATTGCCTTCTCAAGATCGTCGATCGAGAAGAAGTAACCGGCCGATTGAAAACTCTTGCTCTCAGTGAGCACGGCGATCAGATCGCGACTCTCTTTCGTCTTGCTCTCATCGACCACTCCGAGCGGGACGTTCTCTACTCTCGCGCTTAGGGCAAAACCGAAGAGTATCAACTGGAGCACCGGCGGAACTATCAACGACAGCGCCAAACGGCGATCGCGCCGGATCTGATTCAGCTCCTTTTTGAAAAGCGCGCTCACGCGCGAGCCGAAAGGGTTTTTGAAGAACCGTGTGATCACTTCAGACCTCTCAATAGCCTTTCTCTGTGTACCTCTGTGTCCTCTGTGCCTCTGTGGTTTGTCCTTTTGGCAGAAGTAACCACAGAGACACAGAGGACACAGAGGTACACAGAGAGTTTCATCAATGCTTCACGCCTTCACTTGCATGCGACGTTTACCCACCCAGGCGAGCAGAAAAAACACCATGCCGATCACGCCGATGATCAGCGTCTTATACCAAACAGCCGGCCAGCCGCCGCCTTGCAAAAATGCGTCGCGCACGATCTCGATGTAGTAACGTCCCCAAATGAAATTCGACAGCCAGCGCAGCGAGCTTGGAATGTTGTCGATCGGATAGATCAGACCCGAAAGGAGAAACACGAACAGGAAACCGCCGAGCGCGACGGCCTGCATCGCGGCTGCCTGATTCGGAATGTTGGAGCCGATCATCGTGCCGAATGACGCGACGCAGAAGGCGTACAGAATCGTCGCGACAAAGAAAGGCGTCGGGTCACCGGCGAAACTCAACTCAAAGTAGGTGAACAGCAACACGAGCATCACCGCGGTTTCCGCCAGCGCCACGGTCATGAACGCGAGCACTTTGCCGAATAGAAACTCCGACGCCGGGATGTTTGAAACGTAAACCTGGAGAATCGTTTTTTGATCTTCCTCCTTGGCCATCGAGAGTGCGGCCAGCAATGGCGGGAAGATCGACAACGCGAGCACGAAGATGCCTGGTCCATAGAATCGCTTTGAAGAGCGGCCGGGGTTATACCAGAGACGAATGTCAGCCTCGACAGGTGACTGAAGTGCTGTTTGGGCAGTGCGTCTGTTGTATGCCGCGACGATTTGGTTCGCGTAACCAGCGAGGAGTCGCGCGGTATTTGCGTCTGAGGCGTCGACGATGATCTGTATCGGAGAATCGACTCCGCGGCTGAGGTCGCGTTCAAAATGAGCAGGTATGATCAGCGCTGCTCGCGCGCTGTTGGTGGTCAGGGCGGCGACAGGTTGTTTATCGACGGGCCACGGAACGACACGAAACGTTAACGAGGCACGAAAAGCGTCGATCAACTGGCGTGAAGCCGGTGAGTCGTCGAGGTCCTGAACAACGACGGGCAGATCGGTGACTGAAAGCGAGATGGCGTTGCCGAGCAGCATGAGAAGGATCATTGGCAGGATCAGTGCGAGCAACAGCGTGCGCCAGTCGCGCACGATCTGCGTCAACTCCTTCCGGGTTTGTGCCACTATTCGCCGCATGACAAGACCGCCTTCCCCTTCACGTACTCGCCTCTGACTTCATTCGACGTTGTTGGGCTTGGGCCACGATGCTGATGAAGACGTCTTCCATCGAGAAGCGCGACTCCCGCGCGCTCATCACCTTGATGCCGCTAGCCCCAAGGTTCTTCACGATCTGTCGTTCCTGATCAGGCCGGTCAGTAATGACGTGCAGCCGATCGCCAAAGAGCGAGACGCGCCAGCTTTCCATCTCCTTCTTCAACAGATCGCTCGCGCGTTGTGGCTGATCGACCACAAACTCGAACAGTTGATTCTTCTGCTCGCCCTTGATCTGACTCGGACGGCCTTCGGCGACCAGTTCTCCGGCAACCATCATCCCCAACCGGTTACACTGCTCTGATTCCTCTAGGTAATGCGTGGTGACGAGGATGGCCGATCCGGCGTCGGCGAGTTGATTGATCATGGACCAGAACGCGCGACGCGCCAGCGGATCCACACCCGAAGTCGGTTCGTCGAGAAAGAGTACGGAGGGTTCGTGCATGATGGCAGCGCCGAAAGCCACGCGCTGTTTCCAACCACCGGGCAAGCTGCCGGTGATCTGATTCTCTCGTCCTTCGAGACCGGAAAAAGAGAGGACCCAGCGCAACTTCTCGTCGCGCTCTTCCTCCGGCACGCCGTATACACCCGCGAAGAAGTTGAGGTTCTCCTTCACCGAAAGATCGTTGTAGAGCGAAAACTTCTGGGACATGTAGCCGATGCGCATGCGCACGTCGGCGGATCTGAATCCACCGCTCTCTCCTGCGAGTTGAATCTGGCCGTGGCTTGGTTCCAGCAGCCCGCAAAGCATCTTGATCGTGGTCGTCTTGCCGGCGCCATTCGCGCCAAGGAGTCCGTAAACTTCGCCGTATCTGATTTCCACGCTGACGTCGTTGACGGCGGTAAACGAGCCAAACTCTTTCACCAGATTCTTTGCGCCGATCGCAGTCTGGCCACGGAGGTGCGAGTGATCGTGTCGCCGCGGAAACGGTGTCGCGTGTGGTTCTTCGCCGAGATCTCGCAGCGTGGCCACGAAGGTGTTTTCGAGTGTCGGTTCATCAACGCGAATCTCGTCAAAAGGAATTTTTGCCTTGCTCAACTGTTCCTCGACGATCCGCTTCGCTTTGTCAGGTTCTCGCGCGAGCAGATCGAGACGATCGCCAAAGCGCTGCACGTCGAGAATCTCGTCGTCCGGTCCACTGAGACCGGCGAAAAGTTTTTCGGCTTCATGAATGGCTGAAGTTGTGAGTTCGAGCCGCTTGGCGTGCTGGGTCTGCCGCAACTCGTCAGGTGGGCCAATCAACTGGATCTTGCCTTCGTGTGTGAGTGCGACCCTGTGACAACGTTCCGCTTCATCGAGGTAGGGTGTGGCCACGAGAATGGTGAGACCATCGGCGGCGAGATGGGCCAACGCGTCCCAGAATTCACGACGCGAAACTGGATCGACGCCCGTGGTCGGTTCGTCGAGCAACAAGACGCGCGGCTGCGTCACGAGCGCGCAGGCGAGCGCCAGCTTCTGTTTCATGCCTCCGCTCAGTTGGCCCGCGAGCCGATCCGTGAACCGATCCATGTCAAACATCTCGAGATAACGGCGGCCGCGCTCCGCGATCTCGTGCGCCGGCACGCGTCGCAGCTCGCCGATGTAGCGAATGTTTTCATTAACGCTGAGATCGGAATACAGGCTGAACGCTTGCGTCAGGTAGCCGGTTTGCGAACGCATAGCGCGCGCTGGCTGACCGAAGATCTCCGCGGTGCCGCCGTTGGCCTCCATCACTCCGGCGAGAATCTGAAACGTGGTGGTCTTGCCCGCGCCGTCTGGGCCAATCATGCCGAAGATCTCACCTGTGCTGACGCTGAAGCTGATGCCACGCACCGCGCGCGTTGCGCCGTAGTCTTTGTGGAGATCAGTGACCAGGATCGCGGATGACCTATTTTGAGCTTGTTGCATAAGGTAACCTCTTCTCTGTGCAACTCTGTGTCCTCTGTGTCTCTGTGTTTAGGTGGTGAAAGTAACCACAGAGACACAGAGAACACAGAGGTACACAGAGAGGTCACTTCTGTCTTGTGCTCGAAGGCCAGGTGTTCCCTTGGACCAGGATCTCACCGTCAGCAGGCATGCCCGGTTTGGCGAAACCGGTGCCGTTCTTCAGTTGCAGCTTTACGCCCACAACCTGCTTCACACGTTCGTCACGAAAATAGGTGTTCTCCGGAGTGAACGTCGCCTCCGGATCGATGCGCGACACGTAAGCATCGAGCGGTTGATTGGGATTCGAATCAAGATAGACGCGCGCCGGTTGGTCCAGCTTGACTCTGCCGATCTCCCCTTCGGGAACAAATCCGCGGAGATAGACTTTGGTCAGGTCCAGCAACGTGACGATTGCGGTGCCCGCGACCACCACTTCGCCGGGCTCAGCGGCTCGCGTCGTGACGGTGCCGGTGAATGGCGCAACAATACTCAGGTCCTGACGGTTTGCCTGTGCTTCAGACAACTGCGCGCGGGCCTGTTCGATCTTTGCAGTCGCGCTCGCCACCTCCTTTTGCTGTTGCGCGATCTGTTTTCGATTCGCGCCGGCCTGACTCGCGCGAATGCCGGGATTTGCCAGACTCGCCCTGGCAACCAACAGAGCTCCGCGCGCGGACTCCACTTTTCGCCGCGCGGCTGCGACTGCGGCGGTCTGTTGTTCCGCGGTCGAAACTGCTTCTTTGCCTCTGCGTTCCGGAACTGCGCCCGTCGCTGCGAGGCGCGTGTAAGCGTCTCTGTCAAAAGCCGCAAGTCGCCAGGCCGCTTCCTGCCTGGCGAGTTCTGCTTCCGCGGCCACGACTTCGCTTTCCGCCTGACGCACTCTTCCTTGTGCGTCAGTGCGCGCTTGCTCGGTCAGTAATTCGCTCTGTCGCAGTTGCTCTTCGAGCACGGCGATCTGCGCGTGTGCAGCTTCGGCTCGCGCTTCGGCATCGGTGACTGCGGCACGCGCCTGATCCTCGCGCGCCCGAATCTGATCGTCGTCGAGCACGGCGATCACGTCGCCCGCGTTGACCGCGTCACCTTCGCGCACTTTGATGTCAAGAATTCTCCCACTGAGCTTCGAAGCCACGCTCGACGAGTCGCCTTCGACGCGGCCGCTCAGCGTGATTACATTCTGTGGACCACCCGAACTGGCAAAAAGGAGCCGCCAGAGCAGATAGATCGCAACGCCCACGACCGCTAGGAACAGCAGTCCGGGCAGCCATCGGCGAAAGCGAGAGCGAGTGCGCGCGGGTTTTGGCTTTTGATCTTCGGTCATCTCTTTTTCCCGTCTTTCGTTGTTCTACGTTTGGGTTGCGCCTGGCGTAGATAGGCCATTGAGAACTCTGTGATGTGATCGGTGATGTGATCGATCTGCGTCGCCGTCATCCTCATTTCCGGCGCCAAACGGCTGATTACCGGTCTGGCGAACGCATAGAACAGAATCTGCCCGATGATGCTGTGGGCACAGAGACGCGTCTTTTCATGGTCGGGTGGCAAACGCAACATGTTGCCGATCAGATTGCACAACCGGAGATAGAGCGGCCGGATGGCTTCGTTCACGACCACGTTGATCGCGGGCGTTGGTTTGGCGAGTTCGTGGGCGAAGATGCGGAAGTGCCAGTCGCCCAAATCAAGGCCGCGAAGACTTTCGAGTCGAGCTTTAACGACGGCGTGGAGGATCTGTTCGAGTGGCAAATTCTGCTCGAAGGCTGCGCGCACTGCGTCGAGTCGAGCGGCGCGCATCGATTGCCGCACCACTTCGGTATACAGGCCGGTCTTGTCTCCGAAATGATAGTTGACGGCGGCGATGTTGGCGCCCGCGCGGTTGGAGATCTGTCTTACGGTGGTGTGATGAAAACCGCGTTCAGCAAACATCTCGCCCGCGGCGTCGATGAGACGCGCGCGAGTCTGTTCGCTGGCGAACGGCTGCCCGGCAGATGTTGAGCCCCGCCGTCTGGTCCTTTTTCGTGCGGGCATTCAAACGGCAATTTAAAACGCTTGTTTGAATTTGTAAAGGCGAACGAGCGCGTAGATCATCCCGATGAAGGCCGCGAGCCAACCGGCGAGAGCGAGAAAGATGAAATAACGAGGAATCACCAACAGTGGTTGGAAGTTGATTGCTTTGGAGAGTTGAAAGGTGCACACCGTGTACATTCCAAACGGAAATACCATGCCCCAGTATTGCGGGTCGTACCTCAGCGGAAACTTCTTGTATACATGGCGCCAGAATCCAAGTATCAACAGGAGCGGAATCCACCAGGTGCCCGCCGACCAGAAGAAGATGGTGAATCCTTTTAGAAAAGGCAACAGGTCGTTCAAGAGCGGCCACTCCGGCGCCGCGATTATTAGTCGCGAACCGGCAAGGGTTGTGATAGCCACGGCGCCCATGTTGATCCAGTACGGTGGCGTGAGCGTGGCAGTCGTAACGTTGACGAAGGTAAAGCGATAAAAGATCAATGTGATCAGCGGCAGATACAGCATGCAGCCAAGCAAAAACATGCAAAGCGCAAAGAACAGGAGCGCTTCGCGCGGACCGGGCAAACTGTTTGCCAGCAGTGTTCCGAGTACTGAGATCGACTGCGTTGCCACGACCACGAGCAACCAGCCGCCGTTCAACCCCGCTTCAATCGACGGTTTGTTTTCGCGAACTGTCATCGCCGCGAAGAAGGTGTACATGATGACGGCCCACAGCACGAGGCCGAGGAACCACAGCGCGGCCGCTGCTTGATAGCGACTGACTACGATTAGTAGTTCACTGCCAAGCACGCTGGTGCCCGCAACGACGGTGAAAAAACCCGGACCGCGTACGTGATCGTTAATGTCGGCCTTCACACGCGGAAAGAAGAAGAAGAGGCGCAGCAATAACAACAACCACAGAAGTAGATACGCAACTACATTGATCAGCAAGAGCGCAAGCGCAAGCGTTCTCATTTCCAGCAGGTGGCAGGCGATCGAAATGATTCCGGTCGCCATTACCAAGGCGAAGTAACCCGGAAAGAGGTTTGCCGCCGCGCGCAGGATAAAATTTTTGTGTGTGTCTGGCGGGTTATTCATCGAGAAGCGCGCCCATCGTCTGCGTCATTGCGGACGTAACCGGTGCTGGTTTGTTTTCGCGAGGTGGGCCGCCACCATTTAATGATCGACAGGGTGATCACGAAGCAGACACCCGATGCAACGACGAGTGGCGCGAGGACCGAGTAGTGCCGAGCGAGCGCGGCATCGACTGTCGCCGCCAAAATCCAGAGCTGCGCGATATTGATCATCACCAGCATGATCAGTCTCGCCTGCCATACGGCGGCCTGGCCAGCTCTTGAGCGACGACTCGACATCTTGCGTTACCGAAGCCTCCTGCCAATTGCCCAAATCTCACCGTCTCGAGCTTCGATTTCAATGACGTCCAGTGGTCGTGGGGGTGGACCATATAAAACGTCGCCAGTTGCTCCGTTGAAAGCCCCTTCGTGACAAGGGCACTCAAGTCGTTGCTGATCCCGTGAGTAGTAAACAGGGCAACTCAAGTGAGTACACTTCTGACCGTATGCGTGATAGCTACCGTCGGCGGCGCGAATCAGGATCGCCGAGTCGCGTTCGCTCGGATAGTTGAAATTCAAACTACTATTCGGCGCGAGCATTTCAGCTCCATCGATGCGGGCGGCTGAGGGCGTTTCTGACTCTCGCGCATCGAGCGCAGCCTTGGCCGCGAAACCTCCGGCGCCAACGAAGAGCGCCGCTGACGTTAATCCCAGGAAATTGCAGAACTCGCGCCGCGTGACTTGCGCCTCCTCTTCACGTTCGTAAGGAAAGTCTGCCTGGAACGGCGCGGTTGCAGCCTGCACGTCTGCTTCATTGGATGTCTTCCTAGAACTCATTGCTTTTATCCGAATCTTCAACTTGTGTGTCGATCCAGGATTCCACGAAAGCTTTGTCCTGGTCCGCGCGCGTTAACATTCCCTCGAAGACGCCGCAACCATCGACTTCCACTTCAGCGACATCTGCCGGCAGCATCAGATAGACCTTGGTTTCAACCCGCTGATTGCCAAAAACGTGAACGTTCACCGGCTTCGTCCTGCGCAACGGTACGATCTGTTCATACTTGCCAAACGAAATCGCGCCCGTCGGACAAACGCTCGCACACATCGGTTTCAGGCCTTCCGACGAGCGGTCGTAACACATATCGCACTTCATCTGAAGATGCATTTGCGAGTTGTACTTGGGAACTCCGAACGGACAAGCGTTGACACAGTTACGGCAATCGAGACAACGCGGTTTCAACGCCGACATCACAACGCCGTCGTCTGTGACCTTGATCGCATCTGCCGGACATACGAGCGCGCAGGTTGGTTCCTTGCAGTGCATGCAGACGGTCGGCATCGTGGCAGTTGTTTCGGAACGATCGATGTAATCAACGAAGATCATCGAATAGCCTTTGTGCGTTCCGCATTCCCGGCAGGCGGCCACACACGCGCGGCAACCGATGCAACGTTGCGGATCGATAAACATCGTCTCTTCCATCGCTACCCTCTTCTGACCTCGCTCGCTGAAGCACCCTTGCGTTGTCTGCCGAGAATCGGTAACTGTCGCGAATGGATCTTCTCGATTCGCGCTGCACAAACCTTGAATTCGGGAATCTTCGAAGTTGGATCCAGCGCGGGGTTGGTCAACTGGTTCACCGCCAACTGCTCGCCCCAGTGATACGGAATGAAAATCGTGTCGGGGCGAATGGTCCGAACGACCAGGACTGGAAACACACCTTCTCCGCGCCGCGACATAACCTTCACCCGCTCGCCATCGGCAATCTCCAACCGCAATGCAGTTTCAGGATGCACTTCGACGTAAGGCTCCGGACATTGCTCGACGAGAAAACCGATGCGCCGCGTTTGATTGCCGGAAAGATACTGATAGACCACCCTGCCGCTCGTAAGTATCAAGGGAAACTCTTCATCGGGAACTTCCGCCGGCGGCTTGTACTCAATCGGATGAAACTTCGCTTTGCCATCCGGATGGTAGAAGCGCTCTTCAAACAATCGTGGCGTGCCCGGATGATCTTCCGACGGGCAGGGCCAGAAGATTCCGTTCTCGCGTTCGATCCGCTCCCAGCTCATGCCGTAATAGTCGGCATTTCCGCCGCGTGACGCGACCCGCAACTCTTCGAAGATCTCGCGCGGAGAATTGAACGTGAAATACTTTCCGCGGCCCATGCGGCGCGCGATCTCCTGAACGATCCACCAGTCAGAACGCGCTTCGCCCGGTGGATCATTAGCTTTGTTGATCTTCACGACCCGTCCTTCGCTGTTGCAGGTGACGCCTTCATCTTCACTCCATGCGGATCCCGGCAACACAACGTCGGCATAGCGAGCACCTTCCGACATGAAGAAATCGATGCACACGTAAAAGTCGAGATCTTCAAGTGAACGCCTGATCTCATTCGTGTCGGGAAGACTGACCATGACGTTGTTGCAGATGGACAGCAGACCGCGAATCTCGCCTTCGCGCATTTTGGTGAACATCTCGACGACCGAGACGCCCGCCTGCGGCAACTCATCTTCCGGCAGACCCCAAACCGCGCAGACGTGTTTGCGATGTTCAGGATTCGCTATCGAACGCTGTCCCGGCAATTGGTCGGCTTTCTGCCCGTGCTCGCGTCCGCCCTGGCCGTTTCCTTGTCCCGTGATGGTTCCGTAGCCACGACCCGGCGCGCCAATCGTTCCGGTGGCCAGCACCAGATTGATGTACGAAAGACAATTGTTCACGCCGTTCGTGTGATGTTCGATCCCGCGCGCGTGCATGAGCATCGCTGTTTTTGCGCGGCCATAGAGTCGGGCGGCGGCAACAATCTTTTCTGCTGGCAGTCCGCAGATTTCTGACGCGACTGGTGGCGCATAGCGCATGGCCAGTTCGCGTGTCGCCGGCCAATCGTTTGTGCGCGCGTCGATAAAGGTCTGATCAATCAGGCTCTCTTCGATCAGCACGTGCAGCATTCCGTTAGCGAGTGCGACGTCAGTGCCCGGCTTTAACTGGAGATGCAGATCGCCTTGACGAGCCGTCGTCGTTTCGCGTGGATCGATGATGATCCAGCGGCCGCCGTTGTCACGTTGTTGCCATAGAAACTTGTTGAGTACGGGGAAGGTTTCTGCGCAGTTGGCGCCGGCGATTATCAAGACTTCGGCAAGTGGAATATCGCTCCACGGATTGGCTGCGCGGTCGATTCCGAAAGCCTTGTTGTTGGCCGCTGCGGCAGAAACCATGCACAAGCGGCCGTTGTAATCGACGTACCGAGTGCCTAGTCCGGCGCGCGCAAATTTGCCCATCAGGTAAGTCTTTTCAGTCGTAAGAGACGAACCCGAATAAACACCGATCGAGTCTTTGCCATGAGTGGCTTGCAGTTCCTTGAAGCGGTTCACGACGAGATCGAGCGCTTCGTCCCATGAGGCACGTTCGAATCTACCATTGCGTTTGATTAGCGGGTGAAGCAAGCGATCGGGATGATGCACTTGCAAATAAGCAGTGACGCCTTTGGGACACAGTTTTCCTTCGTTCACCGGAAAGTCATAGCGCGGCTCAAAACCCACGACATGGTTCTGCGCGACCAGCAGATTCATTCCGCACTGCACCGCACAGTATGGACAATGAGTCGGCACGACGCGATCAATTACACGGTCCGCGCGCCAGCCCTCGTACGGAGCATCGTGCAGGTGCGGTCCGTAGGTTTCTATGATCTCATCGAGATTTTCGACTCGACTCATGACGTACTCGCTGTGTCTCTTGAACCCTGAAATACCTTTTCGTTCGTCCGCGGGAGATTGGCGTAAGCCAAACCCCGCATGATTCGTTTACAGCGTGGACAAAAATCCTGAAGCGTATGACCGTCGCCCAGCGCGTAATCAAAACCGAGCTCGTCTACAACCGTCTTCAGATCGTCAAGCCAGAGTTGAGAGACGAACTCCGCCCCACATCGCGCGCAATGGGCTTGCGGCATTTCACGTGCGCGCTCCTGATAGAGTTCGACTCCGATAGATGCCGGCCGTTGAACGACGTGAAATAACTTGCCGAAAGGCAGATAGAAGAGCGTCATGATCACAGTGGCTTGATGCGTGAGGGCGACGAAGTGATACATGTAGCCGTGCAGCCATAAGCTGGACGCGGTCAGCATCAGGCCCGTCACCGAAATGGCAATCAGGAGCAGGTGCGGGACAAAATCCAGCGTGAACTGCTGCAATGCAATAGCGCCGCGGTCGCGTAGTCGACGATGAATAGCGATGGCACATCCGGCGATCACCATCAGAGCGGTGAAGTCGAGCGCGTGAAAAGTGATCCAGGCCATCGCACTTCGTGCCTGCATCGCGTTCAACGGGAAACCAAAGACGTAGACGCGATAACCGAGATCACCTTCCAGCCGGAAATGTACCCAGCCAAAGACAAGTGGAAATGTGATGAGCGCCGAGATGATGCAGCCCCACATGATCAGGAAGTGCATCGCCCAACGTGAAAACCCACGCTTCAAGATGAAACGTTGTTCGAGCAGGTTCGTGACCAACGTTCGGGCAGCGCTCGCCGTGTTTTGAACAAACTTTTCACGTTGCAGATAGAGTTTCCAACCACGTCTCCAGTAGACGCGCGTGGCCGGTCGCTGCAACCAGAGCGCGTAACGAAACACAATGGCGCCAAACGCAACGACGCTCGCGATCGTGTAGCCGAAGAGTGCGGAGTCGTAGTGTTCCAGGTTGCGCGAGCCGGCAACGATGAGAACCGTTAAGAGGAAGGAAGCCGCCAGCGCGAGCAATACTGGTTTTCGATGGATCGACGGACTGCTCATAGACAGTCGAGACCGAATATTGATTTGCGAACTTTGCGGACTTCTTTTATAGCACAGAATTTACAGATCGTTCTCAATTTACGCGCCTGGCTGTGCTTCCAATTCGATCGCTCGAGGAAACAGAATGTTGTTCTCCAGATGAATGTGTTGGTGTAGATCCTTTTCGAATTCTTCGAGCGCGTTGTAGAGCGTCTTGTAACTTATGCAGGCATCTGGCGGCGTGGCGTAATCGGACGTCGCCTGACGCAACTCGCACAGAATCCTGCCGGCGCTATCATGTTCAACCATCATCATGCGCACAGGGTTACTGACTGTACCGAACGGCGCAAACGGCGCTGATTGTTTGCCCGATACTGCTTGCGAGAGCTTTACGATGTAGGGGAACAGTACCTGCTCCTCTTTGAACATGTGCGGCTTGAGATCCGCGGCCAGTTGGTCAACCAAAGCACCGACTCTGTTCAGCTCCGGGTGATTGGCTCCATGAGCCTCCATCACTTTCGCAGTTAGTAATTCGAGCCGCGTCAGTTCCTGTTTGGTGAAGACGTGGTGCGTCTCAAGAATATGGTCGATCAATTCAGTAAGGGGCAAACGCTGAAAATCTCTGGCTGCGTTCGCCTCGGCGTTATCGCTAATGGCAGCTTGCAACATGTCCAGTAACTGATCGAAGTTGACGCCGGCTGACACGCAAGCCTCACCAAGCGGCAGATTCCCGCCGCAGCAGTAGTCTATCTTGAGTTGTTCAAACAGGCGCGTGGCCTCTGGCAGTTGAACAGCAATCTCTCCCACTCTCGTACTCGAAGTAATCATTGCGGATACGTTCCTCCGCAGATTCCTCGGCAAGAGATGTGCCTAAGGAAATTATTGAGGATTTGAAGCGGTTCGCTTCGGAATGGACTGCGAGTTTTTACGAACCCTGGGGAAGAGTTCGCATCAGGGATTAACTGGAAATGGAGAGACCGCTTACTTCTTCGAAGAACGCTTCTTGCTGGAACTCTTCTTTGAACCCTTCTTGGCCGGGACCTTGCCGCCTTCCCGTCGAGCTTCGGAGAGTCCGATTGCGATCGCCTGCTTCTTGCTGGTTACCTTCTTGCCCGAGCGGCCGCTCTTCAACGTACCTTGCTTCCGCTCGTGCATTGCCTTTTCAACTTTCTCTGACGCCTTCTTGCCGTATCTTGCCATCTGCTAACGCCCTCCCTGA
>DASXRE010000099.1:0-5278 GCA_036506775.1 Pyrinomonadaceae bacterium
TAGTGACAAAGTCGCCCGCCGCGATCTGAAGATTCTCGACACGTCGGTAATCATCGATGGCCGCATCGCCGATGTTGCCGAAACCGGATTTCTGACCGGCACTTTAATCATTCCGCAATTCATCCTGCGCGAGCTGCAACAGGTGGCTGATTCACCCGATTCGTCCAAACGACAGCGTGGCCGGCGTGGCCTGGACATGCTGAACCGTTTGCAAAACAACAGTTCGCTCGACATTCAAATTGTCGAGACTGATTTTCCTTCGGTGCGCGAAGTTGACCTGAAGTTGATTGAACTGGGCAAGCAGCTTGACGCGGTGATCGTGACGAACGATTTCAACTTGAACAAAGTTTCTCAGTTGCGCGGCGTAAGTGTGCTCAACATCAATGAGCTCGCCAACGCGCTCAAGCCTGTCGTGCTGCCGGGCGAGGCGATGCGAGTCTTCATCCTGAAAGAAGGCAAGGAATACAATCAGGGTGTCGCCTATCTTGATGACGGCACCATGGTCGTAGTGGACAACGCGCGCCGGCTAATCGGCAAGAACGCGGATATCGCCGTCACCAGCGTGTTGCAAACCACTGCCGGCAAGATGATCTTCGGCCGCCTTTGGGAAGAAGCTGAGAACGGCGGTCACAACGACATTCACCGCACGAATGGCGGCTCGCGCCGGCAAGTGCGCGACTCGCGCAGCGGTCCCCATCCGGTCCGCATCACTGAGAGCGAACCGATCACCGAGAGCTGACCTTCACTCAGCGTCTGTTTCCTTAAATGAACGTCGCGATCATCGCCGCTGCCGGAACAGGTTCCCGGATGGCGAACAACCGGCCGAAACAGTTTCTGCAACTTGCAGGAACGCCGATAATCTTTCACACTCTCAAACCCTTCGAGCTGTGTGACAGCATCCACGAAGTGATAGTAGTTTTACCGGCGGAGGCGTCGGCGGAGTTTCTTGCGCAAGCGGGTAAGCGTGGTTTGCGAAAACTCGCGCGCGTAGTTCCGGGCGGTGCGACGCGAGCTGATTCGGTGAAGCGTGGTCTACAGGCGATCAGAGCTGCGACGGCGGAGATCGTCGCCGTGCATGATGGCGTTCGTCCGTTCGTGACGGTTGAAGAGATCGAGAAGACGGTCGAGGCTGCGCAACGCGATGGCGCGGCAATCCTCGCGACGCCCGCGACGGACACAGTCAAACTGGTCGAAGGCGCCACGGTCGTAAAAACATTGGACCGGAGAAGCTTGCGCCAGGCGCTGACGCCACAGTGTTTCCGTTATGACTTGTTGCGCCGGGCTTACGATCAGGTGGACGTAAACGACCCGTTATTGACCGACGAAAGCGCCCTCGTGGAACGGCTCGGCCAGCCGGTCACGATTGTGGAAGGAAGCACAAGAAATATTAAGATAACAACACCCCTTGACCTGCTTGTCGCCGAGGCCCTCTTGGAAGAGTTTTGAACTTGGTTCTTTGTACTTTTGCCAGCGGACAAAGAACAAAGATCAAAGATCAAAGTACAGTATGATACGGATTGGCATTGGCAACGACACGCATCGGTTGGTGGAAGGGCGGCCGCTCATTCTCGGTGGCGTGCACATCAGTTCCGATCGTGGTGCTGAAGGTCATTCGGATGCTGACGCATTGGCCCACGCGATCGCCGACGCCATTCTCGGCGCGCTGTGCGAAGGGGATATCGGTGTTCATTTTCCGGATAAGGATCCGCACTGGAGCGGCGCTGACAGTCTTGAATTGCTTTCGCGGGTGATGTGGTTGGCCCGCGAACGCAGTCTGCATGTAGTCAACGTAGATTCGACGATTCTGCTGGAGACGCCGAAACTCAGGCCATAC
The DNA here is from genome assembly GCA_036506775.1 of Pyrinomonadaceae bacterium. GTDB lineage: Bacteria > Acidobacteriota > Blastocatellia > Pyrinomonadales > Pyrinomonadaceae > PSRF01. The sequence goes on from DASXRE010000099.1 coordinate 1,835, forward strand.
GTCGAGGCAATGCGTGAGAACATCGCGAACGTGCTGGGAATTGACGCTGGTTGTGTCAGCGTGAAAGCCAAAACAGGTGAAGGACTCGATGCGGTGGGCCAAGGGCTTGCAGTAACTGCTCAGGCCGCTGTGCTGATGGAGAGCAACTAAGGAAGCAGCTTGAGACCACAGGACGTCCTAAGAAAAAAGCGAGACGGGCTGAGTCTATCGCGTGAAGAGATTGAGTTCTTCATTGGCGGAGTCACGAGCGGTCGCATCGCAGATTATCAGGTCAGCGCGCTGCTCATGGCCATCTACCTGAACGGCATGGACCAGAACGAGCAGCAAATCCTCACTGAAGCGATGCTCAATTCCGGGAACATCCTCGACTTTTCCGACATCCCGAAACCAAAAGCAGACAAACATTCCACGGGCGGCGTGGGCGACAAGACGTCGATCATTATTGCGCCTTTGGTTGCCGCGTGTGGTGTGTGCGTTCCCATGATCTCCGGCCGTGGCCTGGGCCACACCGGCGGCACGCTCGACAAGCTCGAGTCCATTCCCGGTTATCGCGTGAGCCTCAGCGCGACCGAGTTCAAAGAGGTTTTGGACGAGGTCGGTTATGCGATGGCTGGACAAACCGCGGAGCTCGCGCCGGCTGACAAGAAGATGTACGCGTTGCGAGACGCGACCGCGACGGTCGAGGCGATCCCGCTGATCGTTGCGTCGATCATTTCGAAAAAAGGGGCGGCGGGACTCGACGCGATGATTATCGACGTGAAAGTCGGGAACGGCGCATTCATGCGCGAGGAGTCGCGAGCGCGAGATCTGGCCCACGCACTAGTGAGCACGGGAAACTCGTGCGGGATCAAGACGCGTGCGTTGTTGACCGATATGAATCAGCCGCTCGGCGCCGCGGTGGGAAACTCGGTGGAAGTAAAAGAGTGCATCGAGATCCTGCGCGGCGAGGCGAGTGAAGGTGCAGAACCGGTGCTCCATCTCTCGCTCGAACTCTCAGCACACATGTTGCTGCTGGCGAATGTCGACCAGACGATTGAAGCGGCGCGCGAGCGTTTGGGACGCGTGCTGCGCTCCGGCGAGGCGCTCGAGTGTCTGAGAAAGAACATCGCGGCCCAGGGTGGCGAGCCACGCGTTTGCGATCAGCCGGGCAGGTTTCTGCCTTTGGTACGCGAAAGCGTTAAGGTAGAATCCCCGCGCTCTGGCTACATCACAAGCGTCGATACGACAGAAATTGGTCACGCGATCGCAGCAATCGGCGGCGGGCGCGTGCGCATCGAAGACACGATCGATCCCACGGTTGGCTTTATCTCCGAACTGAAGTTAGGCGATCAGGTAACGGGCGGCGAGACGGTCGGCGTGGTTTACTGCGCAGACGGCGCGGCGGCGAAAGAAGCGGCCCGACGAATTCAGGCCGCTTATCGGATCGGGGATGAGCCACCGGCTCAAGTCGAGAAGCTGGTGAAGGAAATAGTCAACGAATGAAGTACAAAGTTCTGATCCTGTTTGCACTGCTGGGCGCGGTGGCGTTGGTGTTGTCTGGTTGTCACGGGGCTGCGGCCGCGGACGACAAGTCGAAGATTCACGTCGGCATCGTTTTTGACATCGGTGGCAAAGATGACCGCTCTTTCAATGCGGCGGCGTGGGAAGGGGTACAACGGGCCGCGAAGGATCTACCGATTGTTTTGCGCGACATCGAGCCGGGCACGCCGAACGCGATCGAACCTGCGATGCGTGCCTTCGCTGAACGAAACTTCGATCTGATCATCGGCGTCGGGTTTGCGCAGGCTCCGATCATGGAGCAGGTTGCGAAAGATTATCCGCACATCAACTTCGCGATCATCGACGGGGTCAGCCAGTTGCCTAATGTCGCTTCGCTGGTTTTCAAGGAGCATGAAGGTTCATATCTCGTTGGCATACTCGCCGCGAAAACCTCCAGGACCGGAACGATCGGTTTTCTCGGCGGGATGGATATAGGTCTGATTCATCGCTTCGCCAAAGGTTATGAAGAAGGCGCGAAGTCAGTTAATCCGAACATTCGTCTGATTCAGAACTACGTGGGCGTAACTGATAGTGCGTGGAACAATCCCGGCAAGGGCAAGGAATTGTCGCTGGCTCAAATCGGGAAGGGCGCGGATGTGATCTTCACGGCCGCCGGTAACTCGGGTCTCGGTGCGTTTGACGCGGTCGAGCAACAGGGAAAGCAGAACGGACGCGCCACGCATTTCGTGATCGGTGTGGATTCGAATCAGAACATGGTGAAGCCGGGATTCGTGCTCACCAGTATGGTGAAGCGCGTCGACAACGCGGTGTACGACATCGTCAAGGACGTAGTGAACCATCGCTTCTCACCGGGCCTGCACGTTTTTGGTTTAGACAAGGACGGCGTGGGCTACGCGATGGATGAAAACAACAAGGACCTTGTCTCGCCGGAAGCGATTCAGGAAGCCGAAGCCGCGAAGAAGAAGATTATCTCCGGTGAGATCAAAGTGACGGACGCGATGGGAACTTAAGCCACAAAGAAGCACAAAAAGCACAAGAGCATTGAAGTAGACCAACTGAGTACCTCTTCTGGCTTGTGCCTCCTGTACCTCTTTCTGGCTCAAAGTCAGAATGCTCGAACTCCGACAAATAACAAAACGCTTCGGCGATGTGCTGGCTAACGATCACGTCGACATCGTCGTAAAGCCGGGAACGATCCATGCCATCGTGGGTGAGAACGGCGCCGGCAAGTCGACGGCGATGCGTATCGCTTACGGTTTCTACACCGCGGACAGCGGCGAGATTCTCGTAGATGGTCAGGTGCGTGACATCCGTTCGCCGCACGACGCGATTGCGCTCGGCATCGGCATGGTCCACCAGCACTTCATGCTCGTCGAGACGATGACCGTCGCGGAAAACATCGTGCTTGGCGCTGAACCTGGCTCTTCGTTCGCACTCGATCTAAAAAGCGCGGCCGCGCAGATCAGACAGCTCTCCGAAGAATTCAAACTCGCGGTAAATCCCAACGAACCGGTCGAACATCTTTCAGTCGGCCAGCAACAGCGCGTCGAACTGTTGAAGGCGCTCTTTCGCCACGCGCGTTTGCTGATACTCGATGAGCCGACCGCGGTCTTGACGCCACTCGAAGTGGAAGAGTTCTTCGGCATCCTGCGGCGCATGCGCGAGCAGGGCAAAACCGTCATCATCATCACTCATAAACTCTCGGAAGTGCTCGCGATCTCCGACGAAGTCACAGTGATGCGCGACGGCAAAGTCGTGGGCCGCGTGCAAACGAAAGACACCAATGCGGCTGAACTGGCGCGCATGATGGTCGGCCGCGAAGTGTTACTGCGCGTCGAGAAACCAGAACCGCATGTCGGCGGTCCGGCGCTGGAGGTACGGAATCTTTCTGTGATTACTGCCACCGGCGCAAAGCGGGTGAATGATATTTCGTTTCAGGTTCGC
>DASXRE010000100.1:0-21019 GCA_036506775.1 Pyrinomonadaceae bacterium
GAACTCGTGCCGAGAATAAACATTACGGCGATGATCGGCGCCGCGATGATCACCGAGCGCGCGATGTTTCGCGCCGGCGCTTTCGCCTCTCCGGCCAGGATCGCGATGTACTCGAAACCCGCGAGGCCGCCGAGCGCGAGCTTGCTGGTGACGTTGACGTTGTAAGCGGTGAAAGCCGGAATCTGAAAAGCAAAAGGACGGTAGTCACCGGCGTTACCCCGGACAATGCCGAGCAACGGCAGCAAGATCAGCGCGGCGAATGTTACTAACAACATCACGCCACCGGCGTTTTGGATCCATTTCCCAACTTTCAGTCCGCGCATCGCGGCCAACACCATGCCGATCAACAGCAGAGTGCTGACGGTTGTGATTACGGTAGTGTGTTCGCGCATCCATGCTGCTCTCGGGCCGATCGCGTAGGAAAAGTTTGTCGTGACGACGAGACCAATGCCCGCAAGGATCGAAATGGCAAACACCCAAAGGTTCCACGCAACCATAAACGCGACGAAGTCGTTGAAGGCCAGCTTGGCCCATTGATAGAGGCCGCCTTCGAGCGGCGCGAGGCGATTCAGAAAGATGACCACCGCCGCCAGCGGTAGATAGTAGATAACGATCGCGATGAGCCAGAAGACGTTTTGATCGTATCCGAGCTTCGCCGCCCAACCGACCCAGATTGTTCCGACTACGAAAACAACCTGAGCCAGCACGAGATCAAAGAGTCCGAGTTCTTTTTTCAAGACTGCGCTTCGTGCTTCGACGTCGCGCTCTAGTTCAGCAACCATTGCTTCACATCCTCGCGCATCTCGGGAACGATCTCATGCGCCGCGTCGTAGCTTTTGAACTTCACGTGGCGTGCGCGCGTTGCGAGTTGGCTTTTGTAATCACGCACGCGTTCAGGTGAGTAGAATTCATCTCTGCTTCCGGCGAGGTGAAAAACGTCAAGCTCCGATCCGTGATATCCCTCGTTTGTTTCCCAATCGCCGGGAATGCCGCCGCAAATACCGATCACTCCCTTCAAGCGCTCCGGGTGAGTGAAAGCAAACCGGTAATTCAGCGCACACGACTGCGAAAACCCTAAAAGATAAACACGCGCCGGATCAGCAACACCGTCTTCGACCAACTGCTTTATCAGATCGAGCAATACCTGATGATGTATAGCAACCGACTCTTCACTGCGAAAATTAGTCAACCAGCCAAAACCAAAACGCAGTGGACCACCGGCTTCTCGCGGCTCCTTGATGTGCTGATGAAATCCCTGGAGCGAAGCGATTGCGAAACCTTCCGGCGCGATCTGTTGCGCTTCGCGCATCATCTGTCGCTTGTTTGCCCCGTAACCGTGCAGCGCGATCAGTAATGGCGCTGGCCCATTCGACGGCAGATGCAGGTCGTAATAAAGATTGATGCGCGCCGTGAGGGGACGGTCAATATTGGGATTAGCGGTGGTCATTGGGCTCTCATTCTGTGGATTCTGGGCAAGGTGTCAATAGCTGGGAAGTAAGAAACCTCCCTGGAGTGCGGGGACTTGTCACCGCTTTGGCCAAAGCTCCGACGAGTCGGCGCACTCCAGGGAGGCGCTCAGTTCACACGATTGCATTCGACCTCAGAGGGCGGCTAGGATGAGTTTCAGTTTCGCTGAGTTTGGCTAATTCTTTTGAAGAGGTGTGGCGATGAAATTTCCGGGCGGGTTCAACATGCAGCAGATGATGAAGCAGGCGCAACAGATGCAGGAGCGCATGCAGAAAGAGATGGAAGAACTGCGCGTCGATGCTTCAGCGGGCGGTGGTGTGGTCACCGTGCAGATGAAAGGCAATCATGAAATCATTGCGCTCAAGATCGATCCCGAGGCCGTTAAAGAAGGCGACGTCGAGATGCTTCAGGACATGATCGTGGCGGCCGCAAACGAAGCTAATCGCAAAGTGGATGAAGCGATCAAAGGCAAGCTCGGTGGCATGTTGCCGCCAGGCCTGGGAGGCCTCTTCGGTTAAACTTGCTCGGTTAATAATCAAATGCTGGAGTACGCAGAACCAGTAACCAAACTCATCGACGAGCTGAAGCGCCTGCCGAGTATCGGACACAAGTCAGCGCAGCGGCTGGCGTTTCACATCATGCGCATTCCCGATGCCGATCTGGAGAGATTGATTGCAGCGCTGCGCGAAGTGAAACAGAAGATCGTTCTTTGTTCGATCTGCAACAACCTGACCGAAATCGACCCGTGCCGGTTTTGTTCTTCACCGAGCCGCGATCATTCGGTGATCTGCGTCGTCGAAGAGCCGCACAGCCTCGTGGCAGTGGAAAAGACGCGCAGCTTCAAGGGCGTCTACCACGTGCTGCACGGAAGTCTTTCGCCGATTCGCCACATTGGACCAAGCGAGCTGCACCTGGCGAATCTCCTGCCGCGTTTGAAGCCTGAAAATAACGACGGCGTGAAAGTCACGGAAGTCATACTCGCCACCAATCCCACGACTGAAGGCGAGGCCACGGCCAACTACATCAGCCGCTTGTTGAAACCTTTGGGGTTGAGAGTTACGCGGATTGCGATGGGAATGCCGGTCGGCAGCGACCTCGAATACGTGGATGAGGTGACGATGGATAAGGCGCTCGCCAACCGGCACGAAATCTGAGTCTTTGACTGCCTGGCTTTCTCTGTGCCTCTGTGTCTCTGTGGTTAACCTTGATTTTGTCCAAAGACAACCACTGAGACACAGAGAACAACTCCAAGTCCCCGTTCGATTAGTAACGGACGTGTTCGGGCGCTGCTCCCTCTTTACAGTCGACACAATCGTCGCCGTCGTCGAACATCCGCACGTCAAAATCTACCAGCGACTTGATCGGCACACCTTCAATCTCGGTGGGCGCTGATTCAAACCGCACGATCGCCCCGCAACCGATAATCCGAGCGCCGAGCGACTTCACCAGTTCCACTGTCTCTTCAATCGCGTGGCCACTGCGAATGATGTCGTCAACTATGATGCAGGGATTGACCTCGCCCTGATTCACGTACTGACGAAACTGTCGTTCGCCGTGCTCCTGTTCCGCCCAGTAGATCTGCTCTGCGCTAAGCGCATCACGAACACCAAAAGCAACCGGAATTCCTCCCGAACTCGGACTGATCACTGAGACTTTCGGCAACTGGCTGGAGATGTCCTTTTCAAGACGAAACTTGCGACTCAGCGCCACTGCGAGCACGCGCGCCGTGTCGTAGTAACGAAACGCGAGCGGCATCTGGAAGTAGTGTGGCGAGTGTTTGCCGTTGGGATAAATGAAGTGACCTTCGCGGAACGCGCCGGTGCGAGTCAGAATCTGCATTACGGCTTCTTGAGAAGGAATCAGCTCAACCATTGGAGTCTCCGGTTTGTATTTTGGTAATTTGCGCGCCAGAGCATACATCAATCGCTACCGTTTGCTCCATACGTAGCTGCCCGCTCGATGAGAAGTTGTTGATCTCGCGGCAATCCCGCCGGCAGTGATTGAACCGAAAACCAGCCGGCACGTTCCACTTCCATCGTTCGGGGTTTGACTTCGGCGTTGGCTCGACAATGAAAAAGAATCTCGACCTGGCGTGGCTTTTTGAACGACCGAGAAGTGAAGATCTCGACGCGTTCAACTTCCAGATCTACTTCTTCGCGCAGTTCTCGTCTCAAGGCGTCTTCGGGTTGTTCGCCGAGTTCAAGAAATCCACCGGGAATGCCCCAGCCGCTGCCGGAGCGGAAGCGATGTTTGAGCAGCAACACCTCGCCTGCTTCGTTAAAAACCAACGCGCCGGCGGTGACTGTGAAGCGCGTCTGCGTCAGCCGCATGCTCCAACGCCGGGCACGCGCCGGCAGGGCGCGCCAAACTCGTGCAATCGACGAAGACACAAGAGACACAAGAGGATCTTACCTTGTGTTTTCCCTTTGTGTCTTTGTGCGTCTTGTGACTCAACTCGTGTACAATGCGCTCTGACACCATGGCAGCCACCGAGACGACCACCGTCCCCAAGCGGATCACCAATGCGCAGACCGTCTGCAACGAGAAGAACGAGAAAGGAAAACTCTGCAACGGTCACCTGAAGCAGTTGCGCACCGCCGGTGAACCGGCGCAGGTTCACTTGCGCGGCGACGACGTGCTCTTCAAGTGTCAAACGTGCGGCACGCTTTACATGGGACCGCCGCTGGGCCACGTGCGCGATCCCAACAAGCAGGTGCGGTTTGTTGAAGCGGAGTTAACGGCGTTGTTGCAGGCGGCGGGTGGCACGCTGCCGGTAATCAAGAAGGATGAGGAGCGCGGCGTTTTCGTAATGGTGGAGACCGCCGCCGGCGATCACGGCGCGCACGCAGCGAAACCAGCACCTGCAAAACCGGCCGCGACCGCCGCGCCGAAAGCGCAAGTGGCAGCGCCAGCAGCTCCGAAAGCTGCGGCGCCAGCAGCACCCGCGAAAGCTACCGAACACAAAGCAGCCGGCGCAAACCCAAATCGACAGTTGTTCCGCCGTTCAACTTACGCCGGGGTGAAAGACACTGGTCCAGTTGCGGGTGAAACGTTCGAGCAGAAGGTCGCGCGTTTGAAAGCGGTCTCAGCCGGCGCGAAACAACGTGCGGAAGAAGGTGGTGCGCCAGAACCTGCGCACGCCGCACCAGCCGAAGTCGTCGCTCCAGCCGCAACTGCAACTTCCGAAAGTGGTGCCGCCGGCACAGAGTCGGTCGTTCAATCCGCTGAGATCACTGCGCCGCCGCCAGCGCCAGCTTCGTCATCCCCGGCCCACAAGCCAACCGGCAACGCGGATCGTAGTCTAATGAAGCGCTCAACCTACGGCGACGTTACGGATACCGGTCCGGTTCCCGGCGAAACTCACGAACAGAAGATTGCGAGGCTCGCTGCACTCTCAGCCGCAGCCAAGCAACGCGCTGAAGGCGGATAACACCGGCCACAAAAGGCACAAGAAGCACAAAGAACGAAGTGTCACCTAAAGTTCTTGTGCTTCTTGTGCCTCTTTGTGGCTCTTAGTCGAAGGTCTCTGTAACCGTCAGTCCGTCCTGCGCCAACTTCCAGTCAAGCACTTCCGCACCTTCTTCAGCAGCCAGCGCGGCTTCAACATCCGCACGCCGTCCAGCCTTGCAAAGAAATGCAATGCATCCACCGCCACCGGCGCCGCAAACCTTCGCTGCTTCCGCTCCGTTCGCGACCGCTTTTTCAACCAGCAGATCCATCTGCGGGGTGGTGATGTTAGGCGCAAGCCGTTTCCGATTCGGATAGGCCTGTTTCATGATCGCGGCCACGCGATCCCAATCGTCGGCAATAAGCGCTTCGCGGATATTGCGCGCAGAATCGCGGATGCCCTCGAAGAGTTCAAACAACTCCGCATCGCCGTCGATGTGACGTTTGTAAACTTCCCAGTTGTTGATTCCGGAAAGACGCGGCTCGCCCGTGTAACAGATCGCGATGCGACGCTCCAGCTCTTCCGTGTTGATGTCGAGCCGTTCGCGCTCGATACCGTCAGGACGAAAGTGAACACACGAAACTGAACCGTACAGCGGCGGATAGTAATCCTGAAAACCGGCCGGGACTCTGATCACTGTCGACTCGATATTCGCCGCGATGGTGACGAACTTTCGTTCCTCGTAACGATTTCCCACCAACCGATTCAAGGCGCCGATGCAAGCAATCGCGAGTGCTGACGAGCCGCCGAGTCCGGCTCCCGCAGGCACTGTGCTTTCGGCCACCAGATGAAAACCGGTCGTCGGTTTGAAGAAGTGAACGAGTTTCGAGATCAACTCGAGCCGTTCTTCGAGCAGCAGATCTTCGAGCGCGGAAAGATCAGTCTCAAAAGAAACTTTGCGATCGCGCGATTCGAGAACGATGCGGCCGTCGTCGCGCGTTTCGATGCGGCAGCGCGCGTACAGTGAAAGCGCGAAGTTGACTGTGGTAGCGCCGGGATGGAACAGATAGAGCGGCCAAATGTCGATCGTGCCGCCTTCCAAATCGACTCGGGGAGGTGCTATGGATTCAATAATCATTTTTCGTCAATGTAACATTTTCGGCGCTAGTCGCCATCCCCTTCGCGCTTCGCTACGCGTTTCTTTTCCTCGCCGCGATGTGGTTTGAAAGGGATGTGTTCCTGAAACTCCTGGCGCAGATCCTGTAGTTTCTCGGCGGCGGCCTGTTCCAGTTCCTGAAATCGCTCCGCATCTGCTTCTTCAACTTTCGGCGAAAGCCAAAAGCGTTCCGCCAGATAAAACGCGGCGATTCCCAGCACCACGATCACCAGCAACATCTTGCCAAGCCGCTGGAAGTCACCAATCAGTCCCATCACGGCGCCGCTGAAGAAGTAGCCCGCGCCCGTCAGGACGAACACCCAGAGAAAACAACTAAAGACCGAAACAATCAGAAATCGCAGATACGGCATCCGTCCGACGCCGTAAAACACACACGCGGCCCAGCGCAGTCCGTAGATGTATTTCGACAGAAAAATCGAGAGCGGGCCAAATTTGTGGGTGAGCCGTTCGAGCCTCGGCTTGGCGGCGCGGTAAAAACGAAACTGCTTCACGCTTTCGCAAAATCCCCGGCCGGCAAAGTAAGCCACATTGTCACTCAGGCAGCCGCCCAGCGTGGCCCAAAGCAGGAGCTGCGCAAAACTGTAGTCGCCGAAAAAACCGCTGTGGGCCAGCACTCCGCCGATGAGGAGAGTGATATCGCCCTCCAGCATCACCAGGATAAAAACTGCGTATAGCCCGTACTGACCTATGAGTTCGTAAAGAAAGTCGAGGTGCATTAAGAAACCAGGGCTATGAAACTCAAGACTATGAACGCTTGGGAACAGACCTTAGTCACTGGCGGGTCAAAGAATAAACTGGAGGAGTCGTTGTTGACTACTGGCCGCTCTCTTCCTGTTGCGGGGGTTTGACGACCAGAACTGGACACGGCGCGTGGCGCACCACGGATTCGGCAGTCGAGCCGAAGAGGATGCGGCCCAACCCCGTCCGGCCGTGCGACGAAATCACTATCAGGTCGACTTTTCGCTCCGCCGCCACGCGCACTATCTCCGAAGCCGCTTCGCCGTGCACCACCAACTCCTCGACATCAAGCCCCGCACACTCGTCACATTCAGCAAGTTTCGGCAGTTCGCGCTCGGCGGAATCTTCGAGTTGTTCGGTAATGTCCGCGATTGGCAGCGGCTCGGTCATGCCGGAGTATCCGACGGTCGGAACGATAGGTTCGATCACGTTCACACAAATGATCGACGCCTTGAATGTTCGCGCCAGCGACGCGGCATAGGAGAGCGCATAATTCCCACACTCGCTGAAATCCGTCGGTAAAAGTATGGTCCTGATTCTCATGTGCAGCCACAAATAAGTACAACAGAAGCAAAGCAGATCTCTTGTTTTGTGTCTTTTGTCCTTTTTTGTGGCACAATTCTACTCCCAGGCTCGTTGATATGACTACTCCACGAAAAAACTTCATCGGGATCAATGTGTCCCCCACGACGGTTCGCGCCGCGTTAGTCGATGAACAAGGCCGTGTAATCGAGAGCCGGGAAGCCTCTATCGCCTCGGAGAACATCGTTCCGCAACTGGCGACAATCGCCGGCGATCTGCGACCGGCGCTCGGAACTGTCGTCGCGATTGGAGTGGCGCTGCCCGGCCTGATAAATCGCCAGACTGACCGCGTCGTGGATTCCCGCGAATTGCCGTCCACCATGGTTGAAGACCTCCACGGCGGCCTGACCCGCGCCACCGGCCTGCGTGTTGAGATTGAAAACGACGCCAACGCCGCCGCCTACGGCGAGTTCAAGGTCGGCGCGGGGCGTGGCAGCCGTAATCTTTTTTACATGATGATCGGCGACGGCATCGGCGGCGCGATTATTCTCGACGGAAAGCTCTGGGCCGGCACCTCGGGATTTGCGGGTGAAGTCGGACACATCACCATCGACACTGAAGGCCTCGAATGCGTCTGCGGCAACACGGGCTGTCTGGAAACAGTCGCCTCCGCGCCAAGTATCGTGCGCCGCGCCCGCGAACGGCTGAATCGCGATTCGACCTCGTCGTTGTCTCGCCTGGCTCTCAATAAGAATTTCACCGCGCAAGACGTAGCTCATGAGGCCCGTGAAGGCGACGATTTTGCTGCGATGATGATCGAGAGAACCGGCAAGTACATCGGAACGGGCGTCGCAAGCGTGATCAACCTGCTAAACATCGAGCGGATCGTGCTCGGCGGCGGCGTCATGGAGGCCGGACCACTAATCCTCAACCCGATTATCCAGGAAGTGAAACGCCGCGCGTTTCAACCCTGTTTTGAAGCCACCCAAATCGTCGCCGCCGAACTCGGCCTCGACGCGGCGCCTATCGGAGTTGCCCTGCTCGCCCGCGACGCGGAACAAGGTTAGCTCCCCTCTAAAAAAAGTTAACTCACAAATCTGTGGCCCAATTTGAAAATCGTGATCGATTTGATAAAGTTCCCTGCTTCCAATGCCACAGATCTTCCACCACAGCACTAATTCTTTAGCGAAGATTACTATCTACGGCGCAGTTTTTATCATTCTTGCCGCTCTCTGGGTGGCCGTCGAACTGAATCGTTCTTCGTGGAATACCGGCCAATGGGTCGAACGACAGCAGCCGGTCCAGTTCAGTCATAAACATCACGTCGGAGACGATGGCATCGACTGCCGTTACTGTCACACGTCAGTGGAAACAGCAGCGTCAGCCGGAATGCCTTCGACCGCGACGTGTATGAATTGTCACAAGCAAATCTGGGCCGACAGTCCGTATCTTGAGCCGGTGCGCGCGAGCTTTCGCAGTGGCAAACCGCTCGAGTGGATTCGCGTTCACGATCTTCCTGACTACGCCTACTTCAATCACAGCATTCACATCAAGAAGGGCGTCGGCTGTTCGACCTGTCACGGACGCGTCGATGACCAGCCCATCATGTATCAGGCTGCATCACTTCAGATGGAGTGGTGTCTGGAATGTCATCGCGCGCCGGAAAGATTCATCCGCAAGAAAGACAAGATCTTCGACATGACGTGGCGGCCGGAAAACAAGGGACAGGATCAACTAGCCGAAGGCATGCAGCTTAAGGCGCAATATCGAATTCAGGGTAAAGAGATTTTGACGAGTTGTTCTACTTGCCACCGTTAGATTGAAATGAGCGAAAGCGATCGTCACATAAACTTCCAACTGTTGCGCGATCACATTCTTTCTTTGCAGGATGGTGAACAGCCGCGCGGTAGCAAGAAGTATTGGCGAAGTCTCGAAGAGTTAGCTGACACGCCGGTGTTTCGCGAGTTTGTCGCGCGTGAGTTTCCGCAGCAAGCCGAAGGCTGGAACGATCCATTCGAGCGCCGCACGTTTTTGAAGTTGATGGGTGCTTCACTCGCGCTCGCGGGCCTCAGTGGTTGCGTCTTTCAACCACCCGAAAAGATCGTTCCGTACGTCAAACAGCCCGAGGAAAACGTGCCCGGCAAGGCGCTCTTCTTCGCGACTGCCGCGCCACTCTTCGGCGCCGCCACGCCGGTTCTCGTTCGCAGCAATGAAGGCCGGCCTACCAAGATCGAAGGCAATCCCGATCACCCCAACAACCGGCCCAGTGATTTTCCGGCTGAAGATCCCTATCGCGATCCGCGTGGTTCCAGCGCAACTGACATCTACGCGCAAGCGTCGATTCTGAATCTCTACGATCCCGATCGTTCGCAAACGCTTACTTATCGCGAAGACATTCGCACCTGGACCGCATTTGTGGGCCAGATACGCTCAGCGGTCGACGAGCAAAAATCGAAGCAGGGCGCGGGCATTCGTTTTCTCACGGAAACAATAACTTCGCCATCGCTCGGCGCGCAGATGAAAGAGGTGTTGACCGCGTTTCCGCAGGCGAAGTGGCATCAGTATGAACCGGCAAATCGCGACAACGCGCGCGCCGGCGCGATGATGGCGTTTGGGCAGCCGGTAAACGTCACCTACAAATTCGATCTCGCGCAACGGATCCTCTCGCTCGATGCTGATTTTCTTTCAGCGATGCCGGGTTATTTGCGTTACGCGCGCGAGTTCATCGAGCGGCGGCGCGTGAGCGAGAACAATCGCGACATGAATCGTCTCTACGTGATCGAGACGACACCGTCGAACACTGGGGCGATGGCCGATCACACGTGGACGGTCAAACCGAGCCAGATGGAGAGTCTCGTTCGAACGCTGGCGAGCGGCGGAACAGCAGACGGATTTCCCTGGATCACTCCGCTACTACTCGATCTCCAGCAACACAAAGGCGCCAGTATCGTTATTGCCGGCGACGGCCAGCCGCCGATCGTCCACGCACTGGCCCACGTCATGAACAATGCCCTAGGTAACGTCGGCAAGACAGTTTTTTATTCCAACGCGTTGGAAGTTAATTCAGTTGACCAGCGTCAGTCGCTACAGGATCTAGTCAACGATCTCGATGCAGGACGCGTTGATCTGCTGGTCATCCTCGGCGGCAATCCCGTCTACAACACGCCGATAGATCTCAAGCTGGATTTCGAGCGGCTCAAAAAGGCCAAACTCCGCGTTCATCTCAGCGAGTACAAAGACGAAACTTCCGAGTTGTGTCACTGGCACGTTCCCGCGGCACACTATCTCGAGTCGTGGGGCGATGCACGTTCGTACGACGGCACGGTCACAATCATTCAGCCGCTGATCGAGCCGCTTTACGATGGCAAAACTGCGCTCGAAATGCTCGCGCTCTTCTCCGATAATTACGACCGCCGGCCTTACGACATCGTGCGGGCATTCTGGCAGCAGGAGCAGTCGAAGACCGGAGCGACGGGAGATTTCGAAACGTGGTGGCGGCAATCAGTTCACGACGGCTTCATCCCAAATACGGCACTTCCGGCAGTCGGATTCTTGCCGCGAACTGATTTTCCTGCTTCGCCGACGCCCGCGGCCGCATCAGGTGATTTCGAGTTGGTGTTCCGCACCGATCCGTCGGTTTACGACGGCCGCTTCGCAAACAACGGCTGGTTGCAAGAGCTACCGAGACCGTTAACGAAGGTAACCTGGGACAACGTCGCTTTAGTCAGTCCCAACACTTCGCAGGCGATCACCGGAGGCCTACACCAGGAAAACGCGGTCAAAGGTCGCGAAAACTACGTCCCTGTCGTCGAGATCATCAGCCAACAAGGACGCAAGGTGCAGGCGCCGCTCTGGATCATGCCGGGCCAGGCTGACGGTGTCGTGACTGTCCATCTCGGTTATGGAAGACGTCTCGCGGGCCGCGTAGGCGGTAGTACTCAGGAACAGCCAGTCGGCTTTGACGCTTACGCACTGCGCACGTCATACGAACCGTGGTTCACTACCGGAGTTAAGGTCAGCGAAACCAACGGACAGCACATACTCGCGACAACGCAGCTTCACTTCAACCTCGAAGATCCGAAGTTCAGCACCGAGCAGCGCGACGTGGTTCGTTCGGAAACACTCGCAGAGTTTCTCAACGGCACCAAACACGAGGAGAAACACGAGCATCCGACGCTCTATCCCGATTATCACTACGACAATCAGGCCGAGAACGCGCCCAACTACGCATGGGGCATGGCGATCGATCTGAACAACTGTATCGGCTGCAACGGCTGCACGATTGCCTGCCAGGCCGAAAACAACATTCCCGTCGTCGGCAAGACCGAGGTGGTGCGCAGCCGCGAGATGCACTGGATTCGCGTCGATACTTACTTCAACGGCTTCGATCCGAATAATCCGAAGGGCACCAATTTCATGCCCGTGCCGTGCATGCATTGCGAAAACGCGCCGTGCGAACCGGTCTGTCCCGTTCACGCGACGGTCCACAGTGCAGAAGGCCTGAACGACATGGTCTACAACCGCTGCGTCGGCACGAAGTATTGCTCGAACAACTGCCCGTACAAGGTGCGGCGCTTCAACTTTTTCCTGTATCAGGACTGGAACACGCCGACTTACCAGTTAATGCGCAACCCTGACGTGTCGGTGCGCAGCCGCGGCGTGATGGAAAAGTGCACCTACTGCGTGCAGCGCATTCAGAACGCAAAGATTCAGGCGGAACTCGAAGATCGGAAAGTACACGATGGTGAGATCGTGACTGCGTGTCAGGCTGTTTGTCCGACGGAGGCGATCGTTTTCGGCGACATCAACGATCCGAACAGCCGTGTTTCGAAGTTGAAAGCCAACGAGCGTAACTATTCGTTGCTGGACGAACTGAACACGCGCCCGCGCACAACTTATTTGTCGCAGTTGAA
The DNA here is from genome assembly GCA_036506775.1 of Pyrinomonadaceae bacterium. Lineage (GTDB taxonomy): Bacteria > Acidobacteriota > Blastocatellia > Pyrinomonadales > Pyrinomonadaceae > PSRF01. The sequence goes on from DASXRE010000100.1 coordinate 12,206, forward strand.
GAACCCGAATCCGGAAATCAGTTAGATCCGTGGCCGAAGAAACAACAAACAAATCATACGTCGAAGGTCCAATGCACTCGACATCGCCGGTGATCGATCCGGGGCTGACGTTTGCGTCCGTGACCGACAAGATCAGCTCGATCGTTCTGAAACGAAAGACGTCGCTGGCGTGGTTCTTCGGTTTTGCGATCTCGTTCGCGCTCTTCCAGCTCATGCTGCTGACGATCACAAACCTCGTGTTCGTTGGTATCGGTTTGTGGGGTGTCAACGTCCCGGTCGCGTGGGGCATCGACATTCTCAACTTCGTCTGGTGGATCGGAATCGGTCACGCGGGCACGCTGATCTCCGCGATCCTGCTGCTGCTCCGACAAAGATGGCGCACGTCGATCAATCGCTTCGCCGAAGCGATGACGCTGTTCGCAGTCGCCCAGGCCGGTATGTATCCAATCTTTCACCTGGGCCGGCCGTGGCTGGCGTACTGGCTGTTTCCCTATCCAAACACGATGGGAATCTGGCCGCAGTTTCGCAGCCCGCTTATGTGGGACGTGTTCGCGGTCTCGACTTACGCGACCGTCTCCGCAATGTTCTGGTTTGTCGGTCTGATCCCCGACTTCGCCACCCTGCGCGATCGCGCACGCAGCAAACCCTTTCAGATTCTTTACGGCATTCTCGCGATGGGTTGGCGTGGTTCAGCGCGTCACTGGCATCGCTACGAGATGGCCTATCTGTTGCTCGCGGGTCTCGCCACGCCGCTGGTACTTTCGGTACACACGATCGTCAGTTTCGATTTCGCGGTCGGCATCATTCCTGGATGGCACGCGACGATCTTTCCGCCTTACTTCGTGGCCGGTGCGATCTACGCCGGCTTTGCGATGGTACTGCTGCTGACGATTCCGCTGCGCCGCTTCTACGGTCTCGAAGGTTTCATCACCATGCGCCACATGCACAACATGGCCAAGGTGATGCTCGCCACCGGATTGATCGTCGGTTACGGCTACATCATGGAGGCGTTCTTCGGCTGGTACAGCGGCAACAAGTATGAACGGTTCATGATCTGGAACCGGATGCATGGTCCGTTCTCGCTGTATTACTGGGCGCTGATTCTGTGCAACATCATCACGCCGCAGTTCTTGTGGATCAAGAAAATCCGGTCCAACCTGCTGGCTCTTTGGGTGATATCGCTCGTCGTCAGCATCGGCATGTGGCTCGAGCGGTTCGTGATCGTGGTGACGAGTTTACATCGCGATTACGTGCCGTCGTCGTGGGGCATGTATCAGCCGACGCAGTGGGACTGGGGCATGTTCATCGGTTCGCTCGGGTTCTTCTTTACGCTGCTGTTCCTGTTCATCAGGTTCCTGCCGATGATTTCGATTTTCGAGATGCGCACGATTCTTCCTGAAGCGGAGGTGGAGGAATAAACCCGTGTCGGCTCGTCCACCACTTGTGCATCACCCACGCCACGCGCCGCCGCTGTATGGCGTGATTGCCGAGTTTGAGAATCCGAATGATCTGGTGCACGCGGCCCGGAAGACTTACGAGACGGGTTACAGACGCATCAACGGCTACTCGCCCTATCCGATTGAAGAGCTTTCGGAGGCGATTGGGTTCACGCATACGAGTTTGCCGCTGATCGTTTTTATCGGCGGCGTGATCGGCGCACTTGCCGGATTTTTCATGCAGTACTGGATAGAAGTTATCGACTATCCGATAAACGTGGGCGGCAAGTCATACAACAGTTGGCCCGCTTTCATTCCGATCACTTTCGAAATGACGGTGCTGTGTGCGGCGTTTTCGGCCGTTTTGGGAATGCTGATCCTGAACAAGTTGCCGCAACCATATCACCCGGTTTTTAACGCGCCGAACTTCGCCCTCGCGACGCGCGATCGTTTCTTTCTGGCGGTCGAGGCGAACGATCCGAAGTTCGATCACGAGGCGGTGGTGGAGTTGTTGAAAAGTTTGAATGCGATCGAAGTTAGTGATGTCGAAGTCTAGGAATACATTTGGGATTGCGGTTCTGTTACTCGGCGTGTGCCTTGTTGGCGGAGCATGCCGGCGCGACATGCAGGATCAGCCGAAGATGAAGCCGTATCGCGGCACCTCGTTCTTCGCTGATGGTCTTTCGAGCCGGCAGCCGGTGCAGGGAACAATTCCGCGCGGCTTCTTGCGCTCCGATACTGTTCTGTTTACCGGTAAGAAAGAAAAGACAGGTCAAACGACGCCGCGAACAGCTAACCCGGCCACAAATGCGAATACCGCAGGCGCGAGTACGAATGCTTACCCGGATGACACCGATACGTTCCCGTTCCCGATTACTGAACAGACTGTCCAGCGCGGCCGCGAGCGTTATGAGATCTTCTGTAGCGTCTGTCATGGTCTGACCGGCAACGGCGACGGCATGATCGTTCGCCGTGGCTTCCGTCGCGCCGCGTCGTTCAACGACGACCGCTTGCGCCAGGCGCCCGTGGGCCACTTCTTCGACGCGATCACCAACGGCTGGGGCGCCATGCCGCCCTACGCTGCGCAGATTCCCGTGCAGGATCGCTGGGCCATCATCGCTTACATCCGGGCGTTGCAACTGAGTCAGCAAAAGATTCAACCAGCGTCAGTACCAGGCAGTTTGCCGACGCCACAACCCAAGCCAGCGAGCGGAGGACATCAGTGATGAGTACGTCCTTCAATCCTCCGCCTACCGGATCTTTTCAACGACGCGCACTGATCACCGGCGGAGTGTTTCTGCTGGTGCTGCTGGTGACGCTGTTTATTAAGCCGGGAGAGTTCTTCAAGGCTTACCTGATCGGCTGGACGTTCTGGAACGGAATCGCCGTCGGCTCGCTCGCGCTCCTGATGTTGCAACACATGACCGGTGGCGGCTGGGGCCTGGTTATTCGTCGCGTACTCGAGGCCGCAACACGCACGCTGCCAATCATGGCGCTGCTGTTCCTGCCCATCATTCTCGGCGCACACTCGCTTTACCACGAGTGGACCGATCACGAAGAACTGGCGCAACACGCGATCGTGCAATTCAAGACGCCATACTTGAACGTGCCGTTCTTTATCGTCCGTGCGATTGTGTACTTCGGTGTGTGGTCCACGCTGGCGTTCTTTTTGAATCGCTGGTCGCTCGCGCAGGATCGCACCGCGGAAGTTCGTTACACGAAAAACATGCGCGTGCTGAGCGGGCCGGGAATGGTGGTGCTGATCTTCACCGTTTCGTTCGCTTCAATCGACTGGTACATGTCGCTGGAGCCGGAATGGTTTTCGACGATTTACGGGTTCATCTTCGTCGCCTCGTGGAGTTTGAGCGCGCTCGCATTCGTCATTGCGGTGATGGCCACACTCTCGAAAGAGGATCCGCTCAAACGGATCGTCGCGCCGCTGCATTTTCAGGATTTAGGCAAACTGCTGCTGGCGCTCGTGATGCTCTGGGCCTACTTCGCGTTCTCGCAGTATTTGATCATCTGGTCGGGAAACCTGCCGGAAGAGATTGCTTACTACCTGCCGCGGATACGCGGGCTGTGGGGCGCGACCATAATCGGGATTGCGCTGCTTCACTTCGCTGCGCCATTCCTGTTTCTGCTTTCGCGAGACCTCAAGCGAGACCCGCGGCGGCTGGTGATGGTGGCGCTGCTGATTCTCGTGATGCGCATGATCGATCTGCTCTGGATGCTGGTGCCGGCGTTCAAGGAACATCATTGGGTTTGGCTGGACGTGATCGCGCTGCTGGGAGCTGGGGGATTGTGGCTCGGCTTGTTCGCGTGGCAGTTGGGTAAACGGCCGCTGATACCCATTAACGATCCCCAATTTGAATCAGTAATGGCCACGGATGTACACAGATGACACGGAAAGAAAGTAACGGGCATAAAACAGAAACGCCGGATGTTTCGCACATCCGGAACGTTGAAGTCACGCATGAGATGAGCGACGTCAGTGTGCGCGGCGTCGCCACGTTTGTGGTGGTGTTGACCGTGGCGACGATCATGGTGTCGATCGGCATGTGGCTCCTGTTTCGTTACTTCAACGCTCAGGAAGCGAAAGAGCCCGCGCCCGGTCCGATGGCTTTGACAAAAGAGGAACGATTGCCGCCGGAACCGCGTCTCCAGGCGGCTCCCGGTTTCCAAATCAAGTTGCAGGATGGTCGCACCGAAAACCTTGGACTCAAGGCTCCGCAGGAGGAGTACCGCGTTTTGCGAGACCAATGGGAGCGAGCGCTGCGCGGTGAGCTGAAGGATCAGTCAGGTAACCCGGTGTCCATTCCTATCGATCAGGCAATGAAGCAGGTCGTCTCGGGCAAAGGTCTGCCCACGCGCGCGAAGACTGCGCCGGACAAATTGCAAGACTACGCCGTTGGTTTGCCGACTGCCTGGAGCTCCGGGCGTGAGACTGAAAAGAGATTGCAATGAAATCAAGCGGGAAAGTTTTGTTAGTGGTTTTGTGGCTGGTCGTTTCACTGGCACACGCGGGAGCACAATCTCCGCCCGGGCCAAGTTCACCGCTTTACGGCGCGCGGCCGTCAAGCGGAACCGCTTCGACAGGCCTGCCGACTGCGCTGCGCGACGTCAAGATCGAACAGAAATTGAATCAGCAGCTGCCTCTTGATGCCGGTTTCCGCGACGAGACTGGCCGCGAAGTAAAACTCGGCGAGTTCTTTGGCCATAAGCCCGTCGTGCTTGCCTTCGTTTACTACGACTGCCCGATGCTCTGCACGCAAGTGCTTAACGGCATGGTGACCTCGTTTCGCGTGCTGCCGTTTCAGGTCGGCAAGGAGTTTGACGTGGTGACCATCAGCTTCGACCCGCGCGAAACACCGGCGCTCGCCCAGTCGAAGAAACAGAAGTACGTCGATTACCTGCCGGAAAAGATGCGCGCCGACGCTGCGAATGGCTGGCACTTTTTGACTGGTGATCAAGCAAACATCGACCGTATTACGGAAGCCGCCGGGTTTCACTATCGCTACGACGAAGCGACGAAACAATTCGCGCATGCGAGCGCCATCATGGTGACCACACCGCAGGGGAAACTCTCGCGTTACTTCTACGGCATTGAGTATCCGGCGCGGGATCTGCGGCTCGGTTTGATCGAATCGTCCGCAAACAAGATCGGTTCCCCGGTCGATCAGTTGCTGCTTTACTGCTACCACTACGATCCAGCGACAGGTAAGTATGGCGCAGTGGTGATGAACGTGATGCGCATTGCCGGTGTGATCACGTTACTCGGAATTGTCGCGATGCTGTTGTTGCTCAAAGGACGCCACACGACGGTCGCCACGCCGAAAGCCGGAGGAGCCGCACTGTAATGCAGGGATGGATTCCACTGGTTCCTGACAGCGCCTCCACGTTTTCGTGGAAGGTCGACGCGCTCTACTTCTACCTTTCGGGCGTGACGCTCTTCTTTGCGCTGCTCATTTCCGTCGTTCTGATCTTCTTCGTCATTCGCTATCGCCGGCGCACGCCCTACGAGATTCCGCGGCCGATTGCTGGTTCGCACAAGCTCGAAACTCTCTGGACCATTATTCCCTTCATCATCGCGATGACGATGTTTGGTTGGGGAGCGCGTATCTATTTCGAGCAATACAAGCCGCCGCAGAATGCGATGGAGATTTACGTCGTCGCCAAGCAGTGGATGTGGAAACTGCAACACGCCACCGGACAGCGTGAGATCAACGAGCTGCACGTTCCCGTTGGACGCAAGATCAAATTGATCATGACCACGGAAGACGTGATTCACGATTTCTTCATTCCCGCATTTCGCACCAAAGCCGACGTCGTACCCGGCAAGTACACGACGCTCTGGTTTGAAGCAACGAAGCCGGGAACGTATCACCTGTTCTGCGCTGAGTATTGCGGCATGAACCACTCGGGGATGACGGGCTCAGTGGTCGTGATGGAGCCGCGCGACTTTGATAACTGGTTGAGCGGAAACACCGGCAGTACGACTCCGGCTGCCGCAGGCCAGCAGTTGTTTCAGACGCTCGGTTGTGCTTCGTGTCACGGAGCAAACGGCGAAGGCGGTCGGGGCCCAACGCTCGCGGGGTTGTTTGGCAGGCAGACGCCACTTGAAGGAGGCCAGTCAATCCGCGCCGATGAGGCTTACATTCGCGAGTCGATCATCAATCCGCAGGCGAAGATTGTTGCCGGATTCGGCCCGATCATGCCGACGTTTCAGGGGCAGGTCACAGAGGATCAGTTAGTTCAGTTGGTGGCATTTATCAAGTCGTTGCCGGGAGGAACGACAACCGGAACGCCGAACGCGAGCGCATCGCCCGCGCCCACGCCGGCTCCGTCACCATCAGCATCAGGGTCACCCACGCGAAATATCAAATAAGGCGCGGGGGGTTAAAGTTTTATGCAGCCAATAGAGTCATTCGAAACGCCGAGACCGCCCAAGGTCAATTACATCAATGCCCAGTACGGGCTGAAGTCGTGGTTATTGACCAAGGATCACAAGCGCATCGCGCTGCTCTATCTCGGTTCGATCACATTCTTCTTCTTCATCGGTGGTATTTACGCGATGATGATTCGCCTGGAGTTGCTGACTCCGCAAGGCGACCTGTTGCAGTCGACGACCTACAACAAGGTCTTCACTCAGCACGGCATCATCATGATCTTTTTCTTCCTCATCCCGTCGATACCGGCGACATTGGGAAACTTTCTGATCCCGATGATGATAGGAGCAAAAGATCTCGCCTTTCCCCGCATTAATCTGCTGAGTTGGTATGTCTATCTGCTCGGCGGCATCGTCACGATTTACGCGCTGCTCGCAGGCGGTGTCGACACGGGTTGGACTTTCTATACGCCGTTCAGTACGACGTTTTCCAACTCGTACGTGGTGGCGGCCGGTTTGGGAATCTTCATTAACGGCTTCTCCTCGATCCTGACCGGACTCAACTTCATCGTCACGATTCACACGATGCGCGCACCCGGCATGACGTGGTTTCGCATGCCGCTGTTTATATGGGCACACTACGCAACGAGCCTGATCATGATTCTCGGCACCCCGGTGATCGCGATCACGATCCTGCTCCTGGCCTTTGAGCGCGTCGCGCGCGTCGGCATTTTCGATCCCGCCCTCGGCGGCGACCCGATTCTGTTTCAGCACCTCTTCTGGTTCTATTCCCATCCGGCGGTCTACATCATGATCTTGCCCTCGATGGGCGTGATCAGCGAGTTAATTGCCAACTTCTCGCGCAAGAACATCTTCGGCTACAGCTTTGTCGCGTTTTCCAGTCTGGCGATCGCAGTGTTTGGCTTTCTGGTTTGGGGACACCACCTGTTCGTGACCAGCCAGTCAGTCTACGCCGGGATGATCTTTTCGTTTCTCAGTTTCGCGGTGGCAATACCCTCGGCGATCAAGGTGTTCAACTGGACTGCGACGCTCTACAAGTCGTCGATTTCATACGACACGCCGATGCTCTACGCGCTCGGATTCATCGGACTGTTCACTGTCGGCGGCATGACCGGGTTGTTCCTCGCCTCGCTGGCGGTCGACGTGCACTTGAGTGACACGTATTTCGTCGTGGCTCACTTCCACTACATCATGGTCGGCGGAGCGCTGATGGGATATCTCGGCGGGCTGCATTACTGGTGGCCCAAGATCACCGGCCGCATGTATCCCGAAGGCTGGGGACGGTTCAGTGCGCTGGTGATCTTCGTCGGTTTCAACCTGACGTTTCTGCCGCAGTTCGTCGCCGGTTATCTCGGGATGCCGCGGCGTTATCACGCGTACCCGCCGGAGTTTCAGGTGTTCAATGTGCTTTCAACTGCGGGGGCCTCGATCCTCGGGTTTGGCATGTTGATTCCGGCCATCTATTTCGTCTGGTCGATGCGCTATGGAAAACATGCCGAGGCGAATCCGTGGCACCTGCCGGGACTGGAATGGCGCACACAGTCGCCGCCGCCGACGGAGAATTTTGAAGTCACGCCGATTGTGACGTGGGACGCTTATGAATTCGCGCCGCGCGAGGAAACGGAAGTGATCGGGAAGTTCGGCCCCGAGCTTGAGCATATTTAACTTTGGAGTGCGGGGACTTGTCACCGCTTTGGCCAAAGCGCCGACGAGTCGGCGCACTCCAAGGAGACGTTCTTAGCTGAGGTAACAGAGGATTTTGATCGAGAGTCACGCAACAACCCAGGACATTCACGGGCATCCGGCGCTCCAGCACCACTTCGAGAACATGGAGCAGCAGCGTGAGGCCGGAACGCTCGGCATGTGGGTGTTCCTCGTCACCGAAATCATGTTCTTTGGCGGGATGTTTCTCGCCTACACGCTCTACCGCTCCATCTATCCCGCGGCGTTTGCTTCAGCCAGCAATCACCTCGACGTCACGCTCGGCGCGGTGAACACGGGTGTGCTGATCCTGAGCAGCTTCACGATGGCGATGGCGGTCTACTCTACCCAGGTAGGTAAGCGACGGCCGCAGATTCTGTGTCTGGTGATGACATTGCTGCTGGGCCTGACGTTTTTGGGAATCAAAGCCGTCGAGTATCACGACAAGTACACCGATCTCTTGATTCCGGGTCGTTTGATACCGAGCGCACCGTTTGGTCCGGCAGTGCAGGAAGAAGGCCCGCCCGATCATCACAAGCTTCACCTGCTGCGGGGCGCCACGGTGCGGCAGGTAGAGATGTTCTACTGGATCTATTTCGCAATGACCGGTATGCACGCGCTGCACATGATCATCGGCGCGGGCTTGCTGACCTTTCTGCTCTATTTTTCAATCAAGGGTCGGTACGATCCTGAGTATCACAGCCCGGTGGAGGTGATCGGACTTTACTGGCACTTCGTCGACATTGTTTGGATATTTCTGTTTCCGTTGCT
>DASXRE010000101.1:0-5064 GCA_036506775.1 Pyrinomonadaceae bacterium
CACTGTGTCGATTCCTGGCCCCCGTCATTCGATTAACCAGTGAAGCGACGAAATCACACTGCAATCTAGAAGGAGATAATGAAATGGCAGCAACGAATCCAGTGCCCCAGACGAGCGGCGACGCTCACACCGAACCACGCAAGCAAAAGATCACCACATTTCTATGGTTCGACAACAATGCCGAAGAGGCAGCAAATTTCTACGTTTCTGTTTTCAAAAATTCCCGAATTCTGGAAACGACGCGTTACACAGAAGCTGGACCAGGACCGAAGGGAACGGTCATGACCATCGCGTTCGAGCTCGACGGCCAGCAGTTCACGGCGCTGAACGGCGGACCGCAATTCAAGTTCACTGAAGCGATCTCGCTCGTCGTGCATTGTCAGTCGCAGGAAGAAGTCGATTATTACTGGAACAAACTCACTGCCGATGGCGGACAGGAGAGTCAGTGCGGTTGGCTCAAGGACAAGTTCGGATTGTCATGGCAGATCGTGCCTGAAGCTTTGATGACGTTGCTCAAGCAACCCGATGCGGCGAAAGCACAACGCGTGGTTCAGGCGCTGATGCAGATGAAGAAGCTCGATATCAAGAAGCTCGAGCAGGCCGCCGGTTAACGTTCAGATCGGACCTTTGAAAGGCCGCCAACGCTTAACTCTGCTGCAGCCGGTCGCGTAGTAGTCAACCTTGATTTTGGGCATTTGAAAGGGCGCGCCGTTTGGGATGGAAAGCATCACGGCTTTGGACGTGCTACCGGGCATCGCTGAAGCACACGAGTCTTCGACGACGGTGCCAAAATCCTGAATGACGCGCACGCGCCCATTTTGAAAACTCAGCAGCGAACCCATTTCAACCAGCGTCCCCTGGGCCATATCACCAGTCGTCATCAACAACTCATTTATGCCGTCGTTGTCGAGATCCGTCTTGAGCATGATGCTGCCTCTGAAGTCCACGTCCACGTCCGCCACCAGTTTTGGTCCCTGAAAGATTGCCACGCGCTTCGTGCCGAAGTTGTCAGCATGTGAGGCAGTGCATTCGTTGACGAAGATTACGTAAGCAGTTTCATTCTGTCCGGCCGCAGTGAAACTTCCGGTGGCCATCTCGGCTATTTGCGGAACGATTTGACCCGCCTTGCGCGACTGGGCCAAGTAGTCATCGCCCTCGACGACGCCGTGTTTGCACCGGTTCGCATCGGTCAAGTAGCGACGAAAGACTTTCGACAGCACGTCTCGCTGTGTTGCAGGCGAGATCTTCGGTGATTTGGTGACGTGGTCGAGCCGAAAGTCGAAGAGCACCTGGCGCTGCTGCTTTGGCGCCTGAGGGATGGTGAAGAACAGGAGCAGGAGAAAGGAAATCAGTTTCATAACAAAAGATTACACTGTTAGAATCCGTGCCGCTATGGATAAATTACTACTCGCTTTCCTCCTGGCGACGTTTATTTCCGGTGAAGAGTGGTCGCAGTTTTGTGGCCCAAACGGCACTGGCGTCTCTGCCACCACCAACCTGCCGGAGACGTTTGGCCCAGCCAAAAACGTAATCTGGAAAACCGAGCTACCGCCCGGGCATTCCTCACCCGTGCTGACGAGCGATCGAGTGTTCGTCACGGCGCACAATAACTACAAATTGTTCGTGATCTGCCTCGATCGACAAACCGGAAAGATCCTGTGGCGAAAGGAAGTGCCACGGTCGCGAGCCGGGCGACTGCAGAACGTAAATGGTCCTGCGTCACCGAGCCCCGTAACTGACGGTTCGAACGTCTACGTGTTCTTCCAGGATTTCGGCATGGTGTCATTCGATGGCGACGGCAAAGAGCGTTGGAACCTGCCGCTTGGACCATTCAACATGTTCTACGGCTTCGGCGCGTCGCCGATACTGGTTGACGACAAAGTGATCCTGCCGGTCGATCAGGATTTCCCCAGTTCGTACTTGATTGCCGTCGATAAGAACACCGGAAAGGTTCGCTGGAAAGTGGAACGACCGGTGGTGATCTCCGGCTATTCGACACCAATCATTTATCAGCCGAAACAGGGACCGAAGCAGGTGGTGGTTCCCGAGTCGTTTCAAATTTCGGCTTACTCGGTTGAAGACGGCCAACGAATCTGGTGGGTACGCGGGTTGGCATGTGAGATGAAGTCGATTGCGAGCCAGGATGGTGAGTATCTCTACATTAACGGCTGGGGATTTCCGCAGAACCAGCCGGGGAGCCAGATCCCGACGATTCCGTTTGACGAAGCGCTCAAGCGTTACGACAAGGACAACGACAAGCAGATCACAAAAGCGGAAGCGACCGGCGACACGCCGATGGACAAGATTTTGAACGCCGCGTTCGAAGCATTCGACATGGATCGTAACGAGAAGCTTGACGCGAAAGACTGGGAAGTGTTTCGCGCGATGATGTCGTCAGAGAATGGCCTGCTCGCGATCAAGATGGGCGGCCAGGGCGATCAAACTGCTAATGCGATCCGCTGGCGCTATCAAAAGCCCGTGCCGCAAGTGCCTTCGACGCTGCTCTACAAAGGCGTGCTTTACATGATCAACGACAGCGGCATCCTGATCTCGTTCGATCCTGCGACTGGCAACGTAATCAAACAGGGCCGTTTGCACGGTGCGATCGACAAGTATTTCTCGTCGCCCGTGGCGGCAGACGGCAAGGTTTTTCTGATCGGTCAGGGCGGACAGGTGTCGGTGTTGAAGGCCGCGGGGGAATGGGAAGTTTTGGCGGTGAATGAGCTGGACGACGAGTGTTTCGCCACACCGGCGATCTCCGACGGCCGTATCTACATCCGTACTCGCAGCGCGTTGTACGCGTTCGGGAAATCTAGTTAGAAGAGACTGTTTGTTTCCTCTGTGCAACTCTGTGTTCTCTGTGTCTCTGTGGTGCTTATTCCGTGCGAACAGTAACCACAGAGGCACAGAGAACACAGAGGTTGCACAGAGAAGAAGAACGGTAAGTAGACTCCGATAATTTCCTGTCACAAAAACCGAGCCGAGCGGTGTTTACTCTTTTGAGCGTCAAATCCTACTGATTTTGAGCGGAAATCAGTGAGAGCTAAGCCAAAGGAAAAGCATGAGAAAGTTCGGCAGCCTTGTGCTGTGCGCGTTTCTGCTTGCAGGCGCGTTCCCGCTGTCAGCACAAACACCCAGTTCCGCTCCTTCGCCCGCCTCTGATCCGGCTATCACTCCACTCAGCGTTATGGGCGTCGTGTCTGAACTGAAGACAGACACGCGGCAAGTAATAGTCACGACCTCCGCCGGCAACCAGGTCACGGTCACACTCAGCGACCGCACCGTGTTCATGCAGATCCCGCCGGGCGAAAAGACGAAAGACAAGTTCATCAAGATCAGCCCGACCGATTTCGGCGTCGGCGACAGCGTCTTCGCCCGCGGACGCATCTCGGCGGATCGAAAAAGCCTGCCGGCGCTCGAGTTCTACGTGATGAGCAAGGGCGACATCGCGCAGCAACGAGAACGCGAGCGTGAGGAATGGCGCAAGCGCGGCATCGCGGGAACTGTCAGCACAATCAACGCCGAGGCGAAGGAGATCACGATCGATGCGCGCACTGCGGAAGGCGTCAAGCCGGTCGTAATTGCGACCAAGGCCGAAACAAAGTTTCGCCGCTACGCACCCGATTCCGTTCGCTTCAGCGACGCCAAAGCAAGTTCAGTTTCAGAACTGAAGAACGGTGATCAGCTTCGCGCACTCGGAACGAAGAGCGCGGAAGGAAATCGTTTTACTGCTGACGAGATCGTGACCGGCTCGTTTCAAACGATTGGCGGCGCGATCACGGAAGTTAATACTGAAAAGCGCGAGATCAAGATCAACGACCTTCAGAGCAAACAGCCGGTGACGATCGTCGTGAGTAACGACTCGCTCCTGCGACGGCTCACGCCGGAGTTGCTGAACGCGCTGGTGCCGCCGAAGCCGGGCGGTGGTTCAAACGCCGCGCCGCCGAAGAGCAGCGGTGATTTGCAGGAGATGTTCGATCAACTTCCGGCCGTAAAGATCGATGAGTTAAAACCGGGCGAGTCGATTCTTGTCTCGAGCACGAAAGGCGCCGAGCCCGCACGCGTGACGGCGATCGCGATCGTGAGCGGTGTCGGGCCGTTGCTACAGAACAATCAAGGTGGACGTCCGGCTGCTGTTTCGTTGGGCGCGATGAGTCTCGGTGGGCCGTAATCCGTGTCCGCCTTTGTCCAAACAAAAGGGGATCCCATGTCCTGGAAGAGTCTTACTTTAGTGGTTTGCCTGCTCGGCGTGTCTTTTACGACCAGTGTGGCGCAGCAGCGCGCTGGTTCGTTGCGCGGACAAGTTAGCGACGAACTCGGCGCGCTCGTTGTGGGCGCAACAGTCACGCTTGTCGCCGCTGACGGATCGGAGAAAACGGCGACGACAAACAACGAAGGCGTTTACACGTTCAATTCGGTCGCGCCGGGCGCGTACACGTTGCGCGTCGCCTCGCCGGGCTTCAGTCCGTACGAAAAACTCGACGTGGCCGTCAGCTCCGGACAGCGCGCGACACATGATGTGCGGCTCGTCGTCGCATTTGAAAAGCAAGTCATCACCGTCACGGAAGATCAGGCGCTCAACGTCGATCCAGCAAAGAACGCCGATGCGGTTGTGTTGCGCGGCCAGGATCTCGACGTTTTGCCTGACGATCCGGACGCGCTGGCGTCGGCAGTGCAAGCGATGGCGGGTCCTTCGACTGGACCAAACGGCGGGCAGATCTTCATCGACGGCTTCACTGGCGGCCGCATGCCGCCGAAAGAATCAATCCGCGAAGTCCGCGTAAACCAGAATCCATTCAACGCGGAGAACAGCGGCATCGGCTTCGGCCAGATCGAGATCTTTACCAAGCCCGGCGCCGACAAAATGCACGGCAGCACGTTCTACAACTTCGGCGACGAGAGTTTGAATTCGCGAAATCCGTTCGCGCCGAGCCGCGCGCCTTATCAGGTGCGCTACTTCGGCGGCAGTCTTAACGGCCCGATCAAGAAGGGCAAGTCGTCGTTCTTTCTCGATTTTCAACGACGTGTGATCGACGATAACGCAATCATCAACGCGACGATTCT
>DASXRE010000102.1:0-9399 GCA_036506775.1 Pyrinomonadaceae bacterium
CACTCCAAGGAGGTACTATGTCTTAACTGCATCACTACCCGGTAAATCGGGTCATTTGCCGCCCTGTTTTGGAGCGTGCTAGGATTCAAGCCCCCAAATCAGCCTCGACGTGCGTTTCGCCTTATTTTGGTTACCGGCTAACTTCTGAGGGATGATCGACGAGATTCAAACGACCAGACTACCAAACGGCATTGTCGTCCTGACCGAACACATGCCGGGGCTCAGGTCCGTGACCGCCGGAATCTGGGTCCGCCGGGGCTCTCGTCACGAATCCCCCGAACTCAACGGCATCTGCCACTTCATCGAACACGCCGTTTTCAAAGGCACCAGACACCGTTCAGCCCGCGATATCGCCGTCGAAACCGATCGTCTCGGGGGACATCTCGACGCTTACACGACCCATGAGATGACGGGCTTTACGACAAAGGTTGCGGACACCGCCTTGGCGCAGGCCGTGGATCTGCTCGCGGACCTCGTTGCCAACCCGCGTTTTGAACAGGAAGACCTCGAGCGGGAGCAAAAAGTCATTCTCGAAGAAATGAAGATGGTCGAGGACACGCCGGACGAACTGCTCGGCGAGCTGTTCAATGCGGCCTACTTCCCGAATCAGCCACTCGGGCGTCCGATCGAAGGCACGCGAGAGACAGTTCCGACTTTCGATCACAAAACCACCGTCGCCTTTCACGCGCGCGAGTTTTCGTACAGCAACTTCGTCGTCGCCGCTGCCGGAAACGTCGACCACAATCGTTTGCTCGAGCTGGTTGGCAGAGCTTTCGACGGCTGCGAGAGTGGCATCGGTGCCCGGCCTCATACGCTGGCGAGCGGCCGTCCTCGTCCGGCAGCACCGATTCTGATCGAGCAGAAGAGGGAACTGGAACAAGCGCATCTGGTGCTGGCGACGCCGTGGCCTTCAGCGCTGAACGAAGAACGCTACGCTGGCAGCCTTCTCGCGTCGGTCATCGGTGGTGGCACGTCGAGCCGCTTGTGGCAGAAGATTCGCGAGGAACGTGGTCTGGCTTATTCAGTCGGCGCGGCCGGCAGCGCGTTCTCGGATGTCGGGGTGTTCAATGTCTACGCCGGAACGTCGCCGGAACAGCTCAATGAAGTTCTGGATCTTTCATTGAAAGAGTTGCGCGAGGTCGTGCGAAACAGTGTGACGGAAGAAGAGCTCCGCATTGCCAAGGACCAGGCGATCTCGTCGATCCTGCTCGGACTCGAGTCGTCAAGCGCACGCGCCAGCACACTCGCGCGGCAAGAGATCATTCACGGCCGGCGTATCTCGCCCGATGAAGTGATCGAGAAACTCAGAAACGCTACTGTCGATGAGCTTCAGGAAGTAGCCCGCACCTATTTCAAATCAGAAACGCTTGCACTCGGCGCGCTCGGAAACCTGAACGGCTTCAACGTCGATCGCTCTCGCCTTTCTATCTAAACGACAAAAAAGCACGTCACAAAAAGGCACAAAAGACACAAAAGCTCTGCTATAGTTCACTGTCCTTCTACTTTGTGTTTCTTGTGCCTCGTTGTGGCTTCTTATGAAACTTACCGTTCTTGGTAGCGGCTCGACTGGTAATGCAGTCTTGATCGTTGCCGGCAACACGCGTGTGCTGGTCGACGCGGGCTTGAGTGCCAAAGAGATCGTTCGCCGGCTCGCGATCGTCGGCGAAGACGCCCAGCGACTCGACGGAGTGCTCGTCACACACGAACACGGCGATCACGCCGGTGGCTTGCGCGTACTCCTCGGCACTGTCGATTGTCCCGTTTACATTTCAGCGAAAACACTCGACGCCTATGTCGGCGAACGTTTCACCGTCAACACCGACGAGCCACGGCGCCGCGCGAAAGCGCTGAGAGATCGCGTCGAGCAGATCGAGTCGAGCAAAGACTTCCGCATCGGCGAGATAGACTTTCACCCCTTCACCATTCCGCACGACGCCGTCGACAACTTCGGATTTACCGCCACGCACCAGGGCGTGAAAATCGCAACGGTGATGGACTTCGGTCACATCACTACGCTCGTCTCCGAACAACTTCGCGGCTGCGCGGCAATCGTGATCGAGTCAAACCACAGTCGCGACATGCTCAAGGCCTGCGACACCTACCCGTGGGAACTCAAGCAGAGGATTCTGTCGCGCCTCGGACATCTCTCGAACGAAGATTTGGCTGACTGGATCAAGGACGGATTCGACGGCAGCGCGAAGTACATCGTGCTCGCGCATCTCTCCCAACGGGCAAACAATCCGTACCTCGCGAAGATAAACGCAGAGGTTGCGTTGCAGGAGAAGGCGCCGTTGTTTGCTGGCGATACCGAAGTTTGTCTTTCCTACCCGAAGGAGCCGACGCCCTGGATCGAGGTGTAAAAGCAGCCGCCGTACTCTTTTGTTTGGCCATCGCGTCTGGCTGCGCCCAGCAAGCCGAACGAAACCGGGTTCCAGCCGAAGTTCAAGATGTGGTCAACGCGGTCGGCGATCAAATCAACCAGGAACGTTATGAGCAGATCTACAACGAGTCGTCGGATCTGTGGAAACAAGACGTCACGCTCGATCAGTCAAACGAAGTCTTCAAAACTCTCCGTACTCGACTCGGCAAAGTCGAAAGCCGTACGCTTCATTCAGCAACTGAACAGCAGAACTCGGGTGGCGCATTGAAAGGACATGTGTACATACTGACGTATCAGACGCACTTCGAACGCGGTGAAGCAATGGAGACTTTTACGCTTGTCGAGCAGAACGGACGTTGGCTGCTAGCGCGTTATTTTGTTAACTCAACCGCTCTCCAATAAAGATGATCGATCGATACACCTTGCCCGAAATGGGCGCGCTCTGGTCAGAGCAAAACAAGTTTCAGAAGTGGCTGGACGTTGAGATTGCGGTGTGCGAAGTGCACGCCGAGAACGGTACGATTCCGCGCGAGGCTCTGGAACAGATCAAAGCGCGCGCGAAGTTCTCTGTTGAACGCATCAACGAGATTGAGAAAACCACTAATCACGACGTTATCGCCTTTACGACAAACCTCGCGGAGTCGATCGGTGAAGCGAGCCGTTTCGTTCATTACGGGCTCACATCATCGGACGTGGTCGACACTGCGAACGCGCTGCTGTTACGCGACGCGGCCGACATACTTCTCAAAAAAGTCGACTCGCTAATCGACGTCCTGAAGCGTCGCGCGCTCGAATTCAAGAACACGCCGCAAGTCGGACGCACACACGGAATTCACGCCGAACCGACTTCGTTTGGTCTGACCTTCGCGCTTTGGTTCGACGAAATGCGCCGGAATCGCGAGCGACTGCTGCGTGCCAAAGACGCGGTGGCGGTGGGAAAGATTAGTGGCGCAGTCGGCGCGTTTGCGCATCTCGATCCAGCGGTCGAAGAGAGTGTTTGCGCGCGACTGGGTTTGAAAGCAGCGCCGGTGTCGACGCAGGTTATTCAGCGCGACACGTATGCTGAATATCTCAACACGCTGGCGGTAATCGCTTCGTCGCTGGAAAAGTTTGCCCTAAACGTTCGCCACTGGCAGCGCACCGAAGTGAGAGAAGCACAGGAACGTTTTGCGAAGGGGCAGAAGGGTTCTAGTGCGATGCCGCACAAACGCAATCCGATAATCTCGGAACGCATTTGCGGCATGGCGCGAATTGTTCGTGCAAACAGCCTGGTCGGACTGGAAAACATCGCGCTCTGGCACGAGCGCGACATCTCTCACTCTTCGGCTGAACGTGTCGTGCTACCGGATTCGAGTATCGCGTTGGACTACATGCTGCAAAAAGCGATCGGGTTGATTGATGGACTCGTGGTCTATCCCGAGCGCATGTTGGAAAACCTCGGCGCGACGCGAGGATTGATCTTCAGTGGTCAATTACTGCTCGCACTTACGAACAAGGGCATCTCGCGGGAAACAGCGTACGACTGGGTCCAGCGCAACGCGATGCGAGTTTGGGATGAGGACCGCGACTTTCACGAGCTGGTGAAAGCCGACCCGGACATCACATCGCGATTGTCCGCCGCAGAGATCGATCGCACGTTCTCGCTGGAGCATTACCTGCGGAACGTGGATCAGATCTTCAAGCGGCTCGGAATTACTTAGCGGAGAACTTCTCGGCGAAATTGCCGATGATTGGCAGTTTGAAATACTGGCTCTGATACGCCTTGATCAGGCACATGACCCACGCGATCAGGAGTCCAACCGAGAAGGCTATCCAGACCAGCGTGATGATCAGACTGATCAGCGTGCCGACGATGCCAGGCAATTGGGTGCTAACAAGAAGCAGGACAAACATCACGACCCACAGGACGATGCCGACGATGGCGATCAGAACGTTGAAGAGGATCGACTGCATCGCGTGAAATCGCACCAGGCGACTGTCCTTTTCGATCAGGAAAAAAATCAGCCCCGAGAGCCAACCAAAAACGTAGGACAATAATGCAGCGACATTCTCATCGAGCCCTGTACTTGATTTGGTCGTTTGAACGGGCGGCGGGTTTTGCATTATAAGTTTCTCCAGTTGGGCGTTTTGAGTCGGAGGATATTAGTCCAATAACTGCTTGTGAAGCAATATTTTATTGATCCTTAAGATAAGGTTGCCGATGAAAGCCAAAGTTTATGTGAACCTCAAGGCGGGCGTGCTCGATCCGCAGGGCAAAGCGATTCAACACTCAGTGGAATTGCTCGGGTTCTCGGGTATCGCTGACGTCCGTCAGGGCAAGTACTTTGAGATCGCCCTCGACGATTCGGTGGACCCGCAACGCGCCCGTGAGTCAGTCGAGAAAATGGCCCGTGAAGTTTTGTCAAACCCGATAATTGAAGACTACCGCGTGGAGATTGAAGCGTGAAGTTTGGAGTCATAGTTTTTCCCGGATCCAATTGCGACCACGACGCCTACCACGTGATCTCCAAGCACGTGGGACAACCGGTGGACTTCATCTGGCACCGCGAAACGGATTTGAGCACCTACGACGCCGTGATCATTCCCGGCGGCTTTTCCTACGGCGACTATCTACGCGCCGGCGCGCTCGCCCGGTTTTCACCGGTGATGAATTCGGTGAAGAAGTTTGCCGAAAGCGGCCACTTCGTGCTCGGCATCTGTAACGGTTTTCAAATTCTCTGCGAGGCCGGACTCTTGCCCGGCGCGCTGATTCGGAATCGCGATCTGCATTTCATCTGCGAGCACGTTTACGTGCGCGTGGAAACCTCCGACAGTCCGTTCACCAACGAACTCAAACGTGGTTCTGTCCTCCGTATTCCGATTGCGCACGCCGAAGGCAACTACGTTTGCGACGACAACACGCTTGCTGAACTGCAACGAGAAGATCGCATTGTGTTTCGTTACTGCGAGAAGGACGGACGCGCTACTGACGCGGCCAACCCAAATGGCTCGCGTGATAACATCGCCGGAATTTGTAGCCGCGGGCGCAACGTGCTCGGCTTGATGCCACATCCTGAACGCGCCTGCGAAGATCTGCTCGGCTCCAGCGACGGACGCGACATCTTTGGTTCACTGGCGGCCACTCTGGCAGCAGCAGTTTAGAGCCTGCAAAATATGAAACGAACACTGCCTTTCATAATCATTCTCGCGGTATTAGGCGTCGCTTTGGGTTCCGCCTGGTACATGACTCGCTCGGCATCACAGCCAACCGCGCCTGCTGCTTCAACCACGTCAGGCGTGGCGAACAACCAGGCGCAACCAGCACCATTGAAGGGCGTACCCGGCGCCGAACCGCCGTATACACTCGGCTCGCCAAATGCTCCGGCGCACCTCGAAGAGTTTGGCGATTATCAGTGTCCGCCTTGCGGCATGTTCCATCCGATCCTTCAGCAGATGCACAAAGAGTTCGGCGACAAGTTGCAGATCACGTTTCGTGAGTTTCCGCTGACTCCGGCGCATCAACACGCGCTCGCTGCGGCTTCAGCAGCCGAAGCCGCCGGACTGCAAGGCAGGTTTTGGGAGATGCACGATCTGATTTACGAACATCAGAACGACTGGAAAGACAAGTTTGACGTGCGTCCGATCTTCGAGGGCTATGCGAAAGATATCGGTCTCGACGTGGAGCGCTACAAACGTGACATCGGCAGCGAAGTTGTCGCGCAACGGATTTTCCTCGATGGCAAGCGTGGTCATTCGCTCGGCGTGAAAGGCACACCCACTGTCTTCCTTAACGGCCGCGAAGTTCCGTTTGAGGCGCTTCCCGCCGACAGTCTGCGCGTGCTGATTCAGAGAGAGATCAACAACGCCGGTAATCGGTGATGAGGCTTTATCTCTCAGCCGCCGCTGTTTCACTGCTTGGACTTGCTGACGCCATCTACCTCACCGTCGAACACGTAACTGGTCAGAGTGTGCGCTGCACGATCATTGCCGGTTGCTCGGAGGTACTGAGCAGTCCGTACGCGGTCGTGGCCGGTGTGCCGCTGGCGCTCATTGGTGCTGCCGCATACTTCGGCGTCTTCAGTCTTTCCACTCTGGCTGCCTTTGGCTATCGCATCGCGGGCACTTTACTCACGCCACTGGTGCTGCTGATGTTTCTATTCAGCCTTTGGCTGATTTATCTTCAGGCCTTCGTCATTCACGCTTTCTGCCAGTTTTGCCTGTTCTCCGCGGCGATTACGACCGCGCTAACGGTCATCGTGCTAATCGGGGTAATCTTTGCACGAAAGCCAAGGTAGCATCATGGAACAACCGACAGTCGCAGACATCTTTCGTCGCGCGCAGGCGTTGCGCCGCGAACATTCTGATTGGTCCTTGCGCCAGCTCAAGGACCAACTGGTCCAGGAGTATTCCGGCGCGCCATTTCCGCCCCTTCATAATTTGACGATACCCGAGCAGGACGCACGTGCGCCTGAGGAAGACTGGACCGCGGGGCTGCCGATCGTGAGGCGCGGCATTCAGTTCCAGGACTGGAAGGAAGTCGTGGACGGCATCCTTCTCAGTCTGGAACAAACGGAGAACTACGAACGCGAACGCGGCCCGGAAGGCACTCGCGACAACTGGCACGATCGAAACGTGGGCATCACCGACGCGGTCGCCAAGGGCGTCGGCAAGTGGATGCCCGAAGAGTTGATGAAGCTTGCTGAACGACAGGCGAAGAAGTGAACTTGGTATTTGGTCTGAGTTTCGTCTCTGTGTCTCGGTGTCTCTGTGGTTAGCGATACTGTGAACCACAGAGGCACAGAGACACAGAGAAAGTTTTAGCTAAAAGGTCGGTATGAGTTTTCTGGACAATCTTTTTGTAGACCCGAAATACCAGACGCACGAACCGCGCAAACCCGAGGAAGTTGAGGACCCCGAAGTCATCATCAGCCCCGACACGCGCCGCGAGAAGCGTCTGCCACCGGGTCAGTCGCGCACAAAAAAGTGGCCCGTGCTTGACGCGCATGGTACGCCGAACGTCGATCTGGCAACGTGGTCGTTTGAAGTTGACGGACTGGTCGAGCATCCAATGAAGTGGTCGCTTGATCAGTTCATGGAGCTTCCGGCAGCGCGCGTTTACGCTGACATGCATTGCGTCACACGCTGGTCCCGCCTCGACAACGTCTGGAGCGGCGTTTCCACACGGGAGATCGCGAAGCTGGTCGGCATCAAGCCCGAAGCGAAGTTTGTGCTCGCCTTGGCTTACGATTACGGTTGGACCACAAACGTCCCGATTGAGTACTTCCTCAAAGAAGATTCACTCTTTGCCTGGGCCCACGACGGCCAACCGATCGGGCCCGAGCACGGTGGACCAGTACGCTTGATCATCCCGCAACTCTACGCGTGGAAATCAGCGAAGTGGGTCAAGGGCGTGCGCTTCCTCGAAAAAGATCAAGCGGGCTTCTGGGAAGAAGGCGGCTATCACATGCGCGGCGTGCCGTGGGGACCCGGTGACGGCGAGAGATTCCGGTGGTCGTGAGCGCGGCCACAAAGAAGCACAAAGATAAGCCGAGCGTGTGCCTCTTGTGCCTTTTCGTGTTCGTGGCAAAAAGTAGTTGGGTATGACGGGTGTAGTTCCTAAAGACGCAGCGGCAATAATTCTTCTCCGGCAGAAGACCGATCCGCTGAATCCCGAGGTCTACTGGGTAAAGCGAAGCGACAAGCTCGCTTTTCTCGGCGGCTTTCACGCGTTTCCCGGCGGACAAATTGACGCCACCGATGCTGAAGTTGAAGTAAGAAACTCGCCAGACGCTGCGACCGCGACGATGATTAGTGGCGCCGCACGCGAACTGTTTGAAGAGTTAGGTGTGCTGGTGGCGCACGGCGGTGAAACGCTCACCAAAGGTCAACGCGCTTCGTTGCTCGACGATCTCGAGTCGGGACGCATGTCGTGGCCCGCGCTGCTCAAACATTACGAACTATATCTCGACGCGAGCGACTTCACTTTCGTAGGCCGCTGGGTCACACCGCCATTCAACGCGCGACGCTTTGACACCTGGTTCTTTCTCGTCGATTGCCCGCCAAAGCAGGAACCCTATCTAACGGCAGGCGAACTTCAGGCCGGTGAGTGGATCACTTCGCGCGACGCGTACGAATGCTGGTTGCGTGACCAGGTGGTCGCGGTTCCGCCGACACTTCATGCGTTGAGAACGCTGGCGAACGGTGTGAGTCCGGATCTCGTCGACCGGTTTCTTTCGATCAACCACGCGCATGGCGAACCCGCGCGCCGCATCACGTTTCGTCCGAACTACATCTGTTTTCCGGTGCGCACACCAACCCGTCCGCCGGCGACGCACACCTGCTGCTACCTGATTCACACGTCGAAAGAGATTCTGGTTGTTGATCCGGGTTCGCCTTACGAAGACGAGCAACAGGCTCTTGCCGAGTGTCTTGACGAGATGACCGCGGAAGGCCGCGAGGTGCGCGCGATCATCATCACGCATTTGCACCCCGATCACATCGGTGGCGTTAACGCGTTGAAAGCTCATCTGGGTGGCGCTGTTCCCGTGGCGGCCCATGCCAGAACGGCCGAAGCGCTAACCGACGTGCACGTCGATCAACTCATCGAGGACGGCGACGTCATCACGCTCGAAGGTGAGCCACAGATTCGTTTGAAAGCCTTGCACACGCCGGGACACGCGCGTGGTCATCTTTGTTTCCACGACGAGGAACGCGGCGCGCTGCTCACCGGCGACAACCTTGTCGGCGTCGGTTCGATCCTGATCGACCCGCCCGAAGGCAACATGCGCGACTATCTCGCCTCGCTCGAACGCATGCGTTCGTTGCCGAATCTCTCGGTCCTGTTCGGCGGCCACGGACCAGCCGTCGCAACGCCGTATCAAAAGATCAACGAGTACATTTCGCACCGGCTCGAGCGCGAGCAGAACATTTTGCAGGCGGTGCGTGAAGGTGCCACAGATCCGAAACAAATTGTTGCCAAGGTTTACACTGACGTTTCCCCGAAGGCGCATCAAATGGCCGAGCGAGCAGTGCTCGCGCAT
>DASXRE010000103.1:0-13419 GCA_036506775.1 Pyrinomonadaceae bacterium
ATCTGCTGTTCGCACCTTTTCCGTGGCAGCTTGTTTCTTTGCGGCAGAGCATCACGCTGCCGGAGATGATCATTTGGTGGCTCTCGTTTCCGTTGCTGGTGCTCGGTGTCTGGTACTCGATTAAATACCGCTTGCGGCAGATCGCGCCTATCCTCATTTTTACGACCATGCTTTCGCTCGCCTATTCGGTGTTTCAGGGAAACGTCGGCACGGCTTATCGTCAGCGGGCGCAATTGCTGGTCTTTTATTTTGTGTTTGTGGCCGTCGGCCTCGTCCTGCTGAAAGAGAAGAAAGAGGACCGCGACCGGAGGAGCCAAGCCGGGCTTTAGGGTCGCTCTCTGTGCCCCTGTGTCTCTGTGGTTTCGTTGAGTTCACCACAGAGACACGGAGACACAGAGGAAAACAGCTTAGCCGGTGATCCAGCCTCGCGCTCGCAGGTAGTCGAGAATCCGGTACGCGTTTTCCTCCGCACTTACGCTGACGGTTTCGATCGTGAGTTCCGGATTGAGCGGCGACTCGTAGGGGTCGTCGATGCCGGTGAAGTTCTGAAGCTCGCCTTTTCTCGCCTTGGAATAGAGTCCTTTCGTATCGCGGCGTTCGCACTCGTCGAGCGGCGTGTCGACGAACACTTCGACGAACTTGTCAGCACCGACCATGTTTCTGACGTCGTTTCGCGTCGCCCGGTACGGGCTGACGGCCGCGCACACCACCGCGCCGTGATGTCTCACGATCTCGCTGGCGACAAAACCGATGCGCCGGATATTTACGTCGCGGTCGTCCTTGTTGAATCCGAGGCCGCGTGAAAGATGTGTTCGCACGATATCGCCATCCAGAACCGTGACTTGCCGTCCGTGCTCTTGCAAGAGCGCCGTCAAGATCTCGGCGGTAGTTGACTTCCCGGCCGCGCTCAGTCCGGTGAACCAGACACAAAAGCCCTGTTTGTGACGCGGCGGATGCTTCTCGGCGATCAGTGCCGCAATCTCCGGACGGGTAAACCACGACGGCAGGTTCACGTTGCCCTCACGAAACCACTCGCGGCCCTGAGTTCCCGAGATGCGCGCCGCGGTCACTTGTCCCTCAAGGAGGCGCGAGTCCTCGTAGCGATCTTCTTCAGGCAAGTAAACAAACTCTCCAAACGGGATCACTTTCACGCCGAGTTCCGCTTCGAATTGCTGGACCAGATCCTGGGCGGCGTAGGGTGCATAGAAGGGATTGCCTTGGGAATCTTTGCCGGGGCTGGCGTGGTCCCGGCCGATGATCATGTGATTGGCACCATAGTTTCGCCGGATTAGCGCGTGCCAGAGTGCTTCTCTCGGTCCGGCCAGACGCATCGCGAGCTGAAGCAGTGAAAGCAGGATGCGATTTGAATCGTAGTAGTGTTCGGCGAGCGCTTTGTAGGTTCTCACTCTGGTGAAGTGATCGAGATCTCCCGGTTTCGTCATTCCCACCACCGGATGCAGCAGCAGCAGGCCGTCAACCTGCTCGATCGCTCGCTTGGTCATGTCTTCATGCGCACGATGCAAAGGGTTGCGGGTTTGAAAGGCCACAATGTTCTCAAACGCACTTGCTTCAAGGCGGCGGCGAGTTTGTGCGGGCGTGAGACGCAGTTCGCGAAAATCAAAATGCACCGGCGGCCGCAGAACTCTTAATCGACCGGAAATATTTTGCCTGCCCCAGCGGTGCATTTCTGCGACGAGCGGATGGCGGTCGTCATTGGTGCCGAAGACCTCCCGCGCGGTTTTCGGAAGATCCCATTCGTAAATCTCTTCAATCAACATCGTCGCGACAATCTCGTTGCGCGAATCGATCAGCGCGACTTCGCTGTCGAGTTTGACCGAGTCGTCCGGCGCCACCGGCAACGTGACGGGTATCGGAAACAAGTACCCGTTGGCGAGCCGCATTTCTTCGACCACACGGCGGTAGTCTTCCGCGCCCATGAATCTGTCGAGCGGACTGAAAGCTCCGGTTGCAAGTAGCTCGAGATCGCAGAGCGCCCGTTCGGAAAGAGGCACGACAGGCAACTTCTTTGCGTGTTCAAGTGCTTCGGGAAGAGCCTCTTCGGGAACGACCAGATCTACAAGCTTCCCGCCCCACGGCTCGATGATTTTACTGGGCATCGTGTCTTTGTATCTTTGTGCCTTTGTGGTTAATCTCGCTTGGACCTAATATACCCCGACAGAGCCAATATGTGTGGAATCGCCGGCATCGTTCGTAACGACGGAAAACCGATCGACCAGCAACTGCTATCGCGCATGTGCGAGGCGATTCGTCATCGCGGTCCTGACGACGACGGTTTTTACATCAACGGATCTGTCGGCCTCGGCATGCGTCGCCTCGCGATCATTGACCTCAAAAGCGGCAAGCAACCCATCCACAATCAGGATCGGAGTTCCTGGATAGTCTTCAACGGCGAGATCTACAACTATCTCGAACTGCGCGAGAAGCTGGAAAAACTGGGTCACACCTTTTACACGAACAGCGACACCGAAGCCATCGTTCACGCCTACGATCAGTTTGGCGTTGATTGTCCCAAACATCTGCGCGGCATGTTTGCGTTTGCAATCTGGAACGAAAGAACGCAGGAACTGTTTCTCGCCCGCGACAGGGTTGGCAAAAAACCGTTGCTGTACGCGCAGATAAACGGGCAGCTTCTATTCGGCTCCGAGTTCAGCGCGCTGCTGCTTCATCCGGACATCAGCCGCGACATTCAACCGGAGGCGCTCGATTATTACCTCTCGTTCATGTGCATCCCGGCGCCGCTGACCGCGTATCGGGCGATTCGAAAACTCGAGCCGGGGCATTGGCTGCGCTGGTGCAATGGCGAGATCGAGTTACAACGCTACTGGCAGCCGGACTTCACGAAAAAAATCTCGATCAGCGAGGAAGAAGCGGGCGAGCGCACCGTCGAGATTCTGCGCGACGCCGTTCGCGTGCGTCTGATGTCGGAAGTGCCGCTCGGCGCATTTCTATCCGGAGGCATCGATTCGAGCGCGGTGGTGGCGCTGATGAGTCAGGAGTCGAGCGAGCGCGTCAAGACGTTTTCGATTGGTTTTGACGAACAGGATTTCAGCGAGATTCATCACGCACGCCGTATTGCCGAACACGTGGGCGCCGATCATCACGAATTCATCGTTCGCCCGGACGCGCTTGAGGTGTTGCCTACGCTCGTCGAGCACTATGGCGAGCCCTACGCCGATTCATCCGCCGTGCCGACGTATTACGTTGCCAAAGAAACGCGCAAGCACGTGACGGTTGCGCTTAACGGCGATGGCGGCGATGAATCATTCGCAGGTTACGATCGCTACATCGCCATGGGCCTGACGGAAAAGTATCGCCGGGTGCCGTCGTTTCTACGTGAGTCGGTTATCAGGGAGACCGTAAACCTGATTCCGACTTCACCGGTAAGGCGCAGTAGGGTGAGGTCGGCGCAACGTATGCTCAATGCGGTTTCGTTGCCGCGGGTTGATCGCTACATGCGCTGGATGAGTGTCTTCAACGACGAGACCAAGCAGCCGCTCTATTCCGATTTTTTCCGTGAACAGACACGCACGGCGAATGCGACCAAAGTTTTGGGAGAATGGTTCAAGCGGGCCAACGGCATCGGGATTCTTGATGCGATGCTGCTGACCGACCAGATGACTTATTTACCAAACGATCTGCTGGTGAAAGTGGACATCGCGTCGATGGCTGTTTCACTGGAGGCACGTTCACCGTTTCTGGATCATCACGTGATCGAGTTTGCCGCGAGCCTGCCGCAGGATCTGAAATTGCGCCGGTTGACGAGCAAGTATCTCTTGAAAAAGGTGCTGCGGAAGTTTCTGCCGAGCGAAAACCTGAACCGGCGAAAGATGGGTTTTGGCGTTCCGGTTGGTCACTGGTTCCGTGGCAAGATGCAGCCGTTTTTGCGCGAGGTTCTGCTTTCAGAGAAGGCTTTGCGCCGAGGCTTGTTCAAACCGGAGACAGTCAAACAACTGATCGAATTGCACACGTGCGGCGAACGTGATTATTCGCAGCAACTGTGGACTCTCTTAATGCTCGAACTGTGGTTCAACCGGTTCATTGATTCTCATTGACACGCCACGAAGAGGCACAAAAAGCACAAACGACAGGTAGAAAACTCATTATTGTGTTGCTTGTGCTTCTTGTGCTTCTTTGTGGCCGGGAGGTAAACGTTGAAGGGTGTAGTGCTCGCCGGAGGGTTAGGGACGCGACTGCGTCCGCTGACCTCTGTCACCAACAAACATCTACTGCCGGTCTACAACCAGCCGATGATCTACTACCCGATTCAGACGCTCGTGAACGCGGGTATTACTGACATCATGGTTGTTACCGGCGGCAGTTCCGCCGGCGACTTTCTGCGGCTGCTCGGGAATGGCAAGGCGTTTGGTCTCAAACATCTCAACTACACTTACCAGGAAGGCGAAGGTGGAATCGCGCAAGCGCTTTCGCTGGTGGAACACTTTGCGGCCGGCGGCCCGGTTTGTGTTGTGCTCGGCGACAACATCATTCAGGGAAACATTCGCGCGGCAGTAACCGCTTATCAAACTCAGAACGGCGGCGCGAAGATCATCTTGAAGAAGGTTCCCGATCCGCAGCGCTTCGGCGTGCCGCGACTCGACGGCCGTCGCGTGCTTCATATCGACGAGAAGCCTTCCAAACCGCAGTCCGAGTACGCCGTGATCGGCATTTACATGTACGACGAGACGGTCTACGACATCATTCGATCGCTGAAGCCTTCCGGCCGTGGTGAACTCGAGATCACTGACGTCAACAATGCCTACATCGCGCGCGATGCGATGACGTGGGAAGAGCTCGAAGGCTGGTGGACTGATGCGGGTACGTTTGAGAGTTTGCTGCACGCTTCGAATCTCGTCGCCGAGACCGGGGCCAACAAGGTATGAAGCACCGCCGGCGACGGGCGCTTTTGGCTAAGCCGTCGGATGTGAGGCGAGGCTCCGCCCCGCCGTCAGGTTGGAAAAAATCCGGCGGCCTAGCCGTAGCCAGTATCGACCATGTCTGATGTGCGTCCAACAAGGGTGGCCCGAATCATTGCTCGTCTGAACGTCGGTGGTCCGGCCAAGCATGTCGTCTGGTTGACCTCCGCCTTGCAGCCGCCGGACTTTGACTCGCTGCTCGTCGCCGGCACGGTTCCCGCTGGTGAAGAAGACATGGGCTACTTCGCGGAACAGATGGGCGTCGCGCCGCTCTACATTCCCGAAATGAGCCGTGAGATCTCGTGGAAAGACGGCGTAACGATCTGGAAGTTGTTTCGTCTGTTTCGTCGCTGGCACCCCGACATTGTGCACACGCACACGGCAAAGGCAGGAACAGTTGGCCGCGTTGCCGGTTTTCTTTATCGTTGGTTGACGTTTGGAACTCTCGCGGGCAAGCCGCGCCCGTGCAAGTTTGTGCATACTTATCACGGGCATGTTTTTCACAGCTATTACGGCCCGCGCCGGACACGACTGTTTCTCGGGATTGAAAGACTGCTGGCGAAACTGGTCAGCGATCGACTGATCGTAATCAGCAAACAGCAGAGCGTTGAGATTGGTGAATCATTTGGCGTCGGCCGGCCGGACCAGATGAAAGTGATTCCGCTCGGGCTGGATCTTGATGTCTTTACTGACTACGCGTCGCGCCGGGCAAGGTTTCGCCAGGAACTATTTGTCCCTGACGACACGATTCTCGTCGGGATGGTTGGCCGCATCACTGCAATCAAGAATCACGAGATGTTCTTGAACGCGATCGCGCGGCTGAAGGCGACTGATCCCGCCTGCCGCAGACAAGGCGCCGTGCGTTTCATCGTTATTGGCGATGGCTCGTTGCGGCCAACGCTCGAGCTTCACACGCGGATGATGGGCCTGGATAGAGACGTAATCTTTGTCGGTAGCCGAAACGATCCTGAGTATTTCTATCCGGCGCTCGATATCATCGCGTTGACGTCGCGAAACGAAGGAACGCCGTTGACACTGATCGAAGCGATGGCAAATGCGCGTCCGGTAGTTTCGACTACTGTCGGAGGAGTGACGGATCTCCTTGGCGAGGTCACTGAAGACGGACAATACCGAGTTTGCCGCCGCGGCATCGGCGCACCTGCGGGCGATGAAGAAGCCTTCGCTGCCGGGCTAAGCAGGCTGATTCACGACAAATCCTTGCGCGAAGAGTTGGGCACGCGCGGCCTCGAGTTTGTGCAGGTAAACTACTCGAAGGAACGATTGATTGAAGACATCAAGGGACTGTACGGCGAGTTGATGGCGGGGCAGAGTCTTGCCACACAACCCGCCCGAACCCCGGCCAGTATGCGGACTTGAGACAAGACTGAAGGAGCATAAACGTTGCGAGTACTGATCACAGGCGGTGCAGGTTTCATCGGATCTCATCTTTCTGACGCTTACATTCAACGCGGTGACGAAGTCTACGTCATCGACGATCTGTCCACCGGCACCATTGAGAACATTCAACACCTCAAAGGTCATCCGCGGTTTCACTACACCATCGAAACTGTTCACAATCAGCCCGTAACCGCGGAACTGGTGGACCAGTGCGACGTGATCTTTCATCTCGCCGCGGCGGTCGGCGTGAAGTTAATCGTTGAGAGTCCGGTCCGAACCATCGAAACAAACGTTCGCGGCACCGAGGTGGTCCTTGCCCTTGCAAATAAAAAGAAGAAGAAGGTGCTGATGGCATCAACGTCCGAAGTGTACGGCCTCAGCACCGATGTGCCGTTTTCCGAAGACGGCAATCTCGTGATGGGCGCCACGACGAAAGGACGCTGGAGTTACGCCTGCTCGAAAGCGATTGATGAGTTTCTCGCGCTCGCATACTGGCGTGAGAAGAAACTGCCGACAATCGTCGTGCGCTTATTCAATACCGTTGGACCGCGGCAAACGGGCCAATACGGCATGGTGATTCCGACGTTCGTGAAGCAGGCGCTCGCCGGACGCCCGATCACGGTTTATGGCGACGGCAAACAGAGCCGTTGTTTTGGTTATGTGGGCGACGTGGTGGGAGCGCTAATTAAGTTGATGGACCATAACAACGCAGTCGGGCAGGTCTTCAACATCGGTTCGAACCAGGAGATCACGATTCTCGAGCTGGCGCAGCGAGTGAAACACCTGACGCAGTCAGACTCGGAGATCGTGTTTGTGCCTTACGACGAAGCGTACGAGGAAGGTTTTGAAGAC
The DNA here is from genome assembly GCA_036506775.1 of Pyrinomonadaceae bacterium. Lineage (GTDB taxonomy): Bacteria > Acidobacteriota > Blastocatellia > Pyrinomonadales > Pyrinomonadaceae > PSRF01. The sequence goes on from DASXRE010000103.1 coordinate 7,185, forward strand.
ATGCCGCGGCGTGTTCCGAATATTTCAAAGGTCAGCGAGTTAGTCGACTTTCGGCCAGAAATGAGTCTGGATGGTATTCTTGAGAGCGTCATTGATTATCAGAGTGGTCGCCGCCGTAGCGGTGTTGTAGCCACCGTTTGATACCGGTGTGAGATGCCTTTTAGCCCGCGCACGCTCCTGACGGTTGCAACATCTTTCCTCCTCGCGCCGATCCTGACACCTCTGGTGCGGGCGTTTGCGCGGCGCTACGGCTTTGTCGCGGTTCCGAAAACTGATCGCTGGCACAAGAAACCTACCGCGATGCTGGGCGGCGTGGTGATCTGGCTTTCGGTAATCATCACCTTTTTCATATTCTCACTCCACACCGTCTACGGAAGATGGATCCTCCTGGCCAGCACGTTTCTGTTTCTAGTTGGCCTGATCGACGACCTGATTCACATCAAGCCATATCAAAAACTGATCGGGCAGATTCTTGGTTCAGCGTTTGTCGTTTACTACGGCTTGACGCTGCCGTGGACCAGTTCAGTGCTACTGAACATGGCGTTGGCTCTCTTTTGGCTGGTGAGTATCACGAACGCCATCAACCTGCTTGACAACATGGACGGCCTCGCTTCCGGCATCGCGGTGATTGCGGCCGGATTTCTGGCGCTCAGCTTCGTGAACAGTGGCCAGTTTACTGAAGCGTTAATACTCCTGATTTTTGCCGCCGCGCTGCTTGGCTTTCTTTTTTACAACTCCAATCCCGCGTCGATCTTCATGGGCGACTGCGGCTCGATGTTTGTCGGGTTCTTTCTGGCAAGTTCAGCCCTGATCAATGTAAACGGCGGAAGATCGAGAAGCTTCCTTCCAGTCCTGGCCGTGCCGATTCTGGTTCTGTTCATTCCCATCTTCGACACTACTTTCGTCACGGTGCTGCGCAAGCTCTCAGGTCGTGCGGCTTCACAAGGCGGTCGTGACCATACCTCGCATCGACTCGTTGCGTTGGGTATGTCCGAACGCAACGCCGTGCTGATGCTCTACAGTTTTGCGGCACTGTCGGGTCTGCTGGCGATTCTCGTGCTGCGCGCGCGGCTGGATGTGAGTCTGGCGGCGATTGCCGGATTCACGATCGTGCTGACGCTGGTCGGGGTCTATCTCGCCGGCGTCAAGGTTTACGACAAGAGCGAGGAAGAGATGGCGATGAAAGACAAGCCACTCTACGCGTTTCTTGTCGATGTTTCGTACAAGCGCCGGATCTTCGAAGTGTTGCTCGACGTGGTGCTGGTGATTCTGTCGTACTGGTCCGCCTACGCGATCAACTTCCCGCCGGCGAGTCCGGCGTGGAAACTGTTTATTCGCACCCTCCCGGTAATCGTCTTTGTGAAGATGGCAGTGTTTCTGGGAATGGGCGTTTACCGCGGTCTCTGGCGCTACACGAGCATGAGCGACCTGATCGTTTTTGCGAAAGCCGTGGTGCTGAGTTCTGTAGGCAGTCTGCTGGTCCTGCTCTTTGCGTTTCGTTTTGAGGGTTATTCGCGGAAAGTATTTGTCATCGACGCGGTGTTGATGTTTCTGTTTCTCGCCGGAAGCCGGCTGGCGTTCAGGGTCTTCCGGCAGTTGGTCCCGGCGGTTAACAAGCAGAACGGGCGGCGGGTACTCATCTATGGCGCGGGCGACGGCGGCGAGCTGCTGTTGAGGGAGTTGCGAAACAATCAGGAGCTGCGGATGGCGCCGATCGGTTTTCTCGACGATGATCCGGCGAAGAGCGGAAAGGTTATTCACGGACTGCGCGTCTTTGGCGGCAACGGAGATCTGAGTACGATCTGTGTGCAGCACAAGGTTGATGAAGTAGTCATCTCCAGCATGAAGATGAGCGAGGAGCGCATTCAGGAAGTAGTGCAGTCATGCTCGGAAAAGCAGATCGCAGTAAAACGAATGCGCATCACGATGGAAGATTTGACTTCAAACTAGAAGTGGCGAAGCAATGGCCCAGGAACTGGTTCAGATAAACGTTCGCAATCCGCTGATCAAGATGTTGCTGATCCTGCTGCTGTTGGTGGCGGGTGTTTGGTCCTACTTCGTAGTGCGCTGGTATTTGGGCAACACACTTGCCGAGTATTTCAACCCGGCCGAGAGCAGTTTCGATGCAGCGGGCATGGGAGTCTCGCTGGCGCCAAATGATGCGCTGACGCACTGGCGCGCCGCGCAGGTGCTGCAAAAGAATCTTCCGCTGGACCAGCAGGGTCCCGCAATCGCCGAATACGAAAAGGCAACTGACCTGTCGCCGAACGATTATCGCTACTGGATGACGTTGGGGACTGCATACGAGCGTGCTGGTGAGGCCAATAAAGGTGAGCAGGCATTAAAGCGCGCCATCACTCTCGCGCCTTCGTACTCTTATCCTCACTGGTTTCTCGGCAACCTGCTGCTGCGCAACGCGCGCTACGACGAAGCATTTGCGGAATTGCGAATCGCCAGCAAAGCCGACCCTGAGTTGCAGTCGCAGTTGTTTGGTTTGGCCTGGGCGGTCTACAGCGATGACCTCGAGTCGATGAAGAAAGCTGTCGGCGAAAGTGCCGCCGATCGCGCGGCGTTTGCGCTTAATTTGCTTACCGCGAAACATTTCGCGGAAGGCTTGAAGATCTGGGACGGTCTGAGCAACGAGGAGAAGAAAGCAAATCAGAGAACGGCCCGCCAGATGATCGACACGCTGAAGGATAACTTCAGGTTTCACGACGCTCTCAAGATTTGGAACGACAGCACGCCGACGGAGTATAGCGGGGAGCTTGATCACGTTTTTGATGGCGGTTTTGAAAAGCCGATCCCTTATGGACCCGAAATCGTGTTTGGCTGGCAGGTCAACAACAATCCACAAATGCAGATTGGACTCGATCCTGACAAGAGTCACGACGGCAGCCGCAGTTTGAAACTGGTGTACGAGGCGCGGACCACTCTGGAGGCTGTGAATGTCTTTCAGATTGTGCCGGTGCAGCCTGGAACCGATTACGATTTGGAGTGCTATGTGAGCACCAAAGACCTTGTGACTGGCAGTGCTCCCAAGGTTGATGTTCTCGATCCGACTACGAACGGAACGATTGTTTCCTCGACGCCGGCTCCCAGCGGAACAAACCCGTGGACCAAGGTCACTACTTCGTTCAAGACCGGCGATAAAACCGAGGCGGTGCTGCTGCGGGTTGTGCGGGTCTCTTGTGCAACAAAAGACACGCCGGTTTGCCCGATTTTCGGTACGGTTTGGTATGACGACTTCACTATCAAGCGCAGAAAGTAGCGTCGCGCTGGTTCCAGAGAGCTCGCGGCCACTCGCGCCTGCGGGTTCTTCGGAGCACCGCGTATTTCGCATCAAGCACACGCTGGCGAGCCGTTTCGCCTTCCTCGTGATCTGCCTCGCGATTGTGCTTTCAGCGCTCGCCTACGGCACCGTGCACTACTGGGCCCTCGGCCTTTTCAATCTCGGAGCATTGACGATACTCGTCTTGTGGGTGCTCGATTCCTGGAAACTGGGCAACTTGCGATTCAGCCGCAACGCGCTTCAGTTGCCGTTGCTCGGCGCTTTGGGAATCGGGCTGGTCCAACTGTTACCACTTGCAAGCACGTTGTCGCGCGATCCGTATTCAACGCGGCTCGTACTCGTCCAGCTAGCGACACTCCTGATCTATTTTGCGGCGACCCTGGTGTTTGTCGACACGCCGCACCGGCTGCACCTGCTGGTGCGCACGATCATGATCTTCGGTTTCTTTCTGGCGATCTTCGGCTTGACGCAGTCGTTCACCAGTCCGACGAAGGTCTACTGGGTGCGGGAGTTGGAGCAGAGCACTGCTTTTGGTCCGTTCATTAACCGGCACCACTTTGCCGGTTACATGGAGCTCACGATTGCTTTGCCGCTAGGTTTGCTGTTCGCCGGCGCTGTCGACAAAGAGAAGCGGCTGCTCTACCTGTTTGTTGCGGGCTTGATGGGCATCGCGCTGGTGATGACGACTTCTCGCGGCGGAATTATCAGCCTCGTGGCGGAGATCGTTTTTCTGGTCATCGTTACCGGAATCTGGCGATCACAGAATGAACGCCGCAGAACGAAAACGAGCAGACTGAAGCGGGCCGGCATTCGAATCGGTCTGACCGCGGCGCTGCTCGTTGGTCTGTTTCTCGGCGTGATCTTTTTGGGAGGCGAGTTCTCGATCTATCGCTTCATCGACAGCGTGAATACTGACGATCCCACCACGGGTCGCGCACACTTCTGGTCGGTCACACTCGACATCATCAAAGCAAATCCGTACGTCGGCACCGGGCTCGGCGCTTTCGGCGTGGTCTACACAAAATACGACACGCGCAATGGTCTGTTTCGCCTGGAGCAGGCGCACAACGATTATCTACAAGTGCTCTCCGACGCGGGTGTCGTTGGCGGCGTGGTGGCGCTCAGTTTTGTCATGCTTCTCTTTTACAAAGCTTTGCAGCGCGCGAAGTCGCGCGACGATTTCCGACGCGGAATTGCGCTCGCCGGGTTGGGAGGTTGTTTCGCTGTACTCATTCACAGCTTCTTCGACTTCACCTTGCACACGACCTCAAATGCGCTGCTGTTTCTGGTCCTGGCGGCACTCGCGACACTGAACGGCCGAGTCGAAGAAGCGCCGCGGCACCAGCGCCGCCGGCGGAGAACATCAGCAGAACATCACACATGAATCCAGCGACGAAAGAGTCCTCCGTTCCGGGCCTGTGCCTCAACGCAGCGTTGCGTCACGGCAAGGGCGACGCGTTCAACTACCGCGCTGACGGCCAGTGGTTCAACATCTCGGCTGAGTCTTTTGTCGAACGAGTGAAGAACTGCACCCTCGGGTTGGCGGCGCTCGGCATCCGTCCTGGAGATCGCATTGCGCTGTTGTCAGAGAACCGGCCCGAGTGGTCGATCGTCGACTTGGCGATTCTGAGTCTCGGCGCGATCAACGTTCCAATCTACACGACTCAGGCCGTCGAACAGATCGAGTACATCCTCTCCGATTCAGGCACAAAAGCGATCTTCATTTCCAACCGGCGGCTCTTAAAGCATGCTCAACCGGCCCTTGCGAAGCGCGCACTGGAGCGCCTCATCTTCTTCGACCCGGAAGTCGCGGAGGTCGTCGAACGCGGAATTTCTCTGGAGCAGATGGAGCAGAGCGGCCGCGAACAGGCCGAGCAGCGGCCTGAGGCTTTCGACGCTTACCTGCAAGCCGTCAGGCCCGAGGATCTCGCCACAATCATTTACACGTCCGGCACGACCGGTGAGCCGAAAGGCGTGATGTTGACGCACAACAACTTCATGTCCAACGTGCTGTCGATTGCGAAAGGCTTGCCCATCGAACCAACCGACGTGGCGCTATCAGTGTTGCCGCTGTCGCATATCTTCGAGCGCGCCGGTTTTTACGTCTTCTGCTATTGCGGCGTGTCGGTTTATTACTCGGCGTCGTTCGAACAGGTCGGAGAAAACCTGCGCGAAGTCGCGCCGACCATCATGACTGCCGTGCCACGTCTCTTCGAGAAGGTCTATCACCGCATCATCAAAAAAGGGATGGCGGAGAAGGGACTGAAGAAAAAGATCTTCATGCGTTCGCTCGAGGTGGGCCAGCGTTATGGTGAACTGAAAGACAAGCGGCGTTGGGTCTCGCCGCGTCTGGCACTCAACCAGAGGCTGGCGAGCAAGCTGGTCTTTTCGAAGTGGCGCGCGGGTGTGGGCGGACGCTTGCGATACTTCGTTTCCGGAGGCGCGCCGCTGGCGCCGGCACTTTCTTACGCGTATCTCGCAGCCGGCATTCCCATTCTGCAGGGCTACGGAGCAACCGAAACTTGTATCGTGTGCGCCAACCGGCCCGAGAACAATCACGTTGGCTCGGTTGGCATTCCGTTCGAAGGAATCGAGCTGCGCATCGCTGACGATGGCGAGATTTTGATTCGTGGTCCCAACTTGATGCGAGGTTATTACGGACAGCCCGAAGCGACCGCGGCGGTGTTGAAAGACGGTTGGTTTTATACCGGTGATGTCGGTCACATGGACAAGGAAGGCCGCCTCTATATCACCGATCGCAAAAAAGATCTGTTCAAGTTGTCGAATGGAAAATATGTCGCGCCGCAGTTGATTGAGAGTTTGCTGAAAGAGAGTGAGTTTGTCAGTCAGGTGGTGGTGGTGGGCGCCGGCCGCAAACAACCCGCGGCGTTGATCGTGCCCGATTGGGAAAACCTGAGTGAGGCGCTGGTCGCGGCGGGCGAGAAG
>DASXRE010000104.1:0-8356 GCA_036506775.1 Pyrinomonadaceae bacterium
CGGTAACTATTCCGATTATCTCGTCGAACGCGAAGAACGTCGTGAAGCGCAGCAACGCGCTTACGATAATCAGCAGCAGTTGATCGCGAAGACCGAAGAGTTTATCCGTCGCAACATCGCGGGCCAGAAGACGAAGCAGGCGAAGTCGCGTCGCAAGATGCTTGAGAAGCTCGAACGCCTCGATGCGATCAGACCAGAGCAGTCGTCAGGTGACTTTCGTTTGCAGGCGATTGAGCGGACGGGCAATCACGTGTTGACGGTTAACGATCTGGTGGTTGGTTATCCCGACAAGAGGTTAGCGGGTGACATCGCGTTCATTCTGCGGCGTGGTGAGTGTTTGGGCGTCATTGGTCCAAACGGATCGGGAAAGACGACGTTTCTGAAAACCATTCTGAACAAGATCGAGCCGCTGGCCGGTGAAGTGCGCTGGGGCACGAAGGTTCAGATCGGTTACTACGCGCAGCAACTCGACGATCTCGATGATCGTAACGAGATCATCATGGAGTTGCGGCGGGTGGCGCCGGCGAATGCGACTGCCGGCGAGTTGCGTTCGTTTTTGGCGAAGTTTCTATTTACCGGCGACGACGTTTACAAGCACGTGCGAGATCTCTCCGGTGGGGAGAAGGGAAGACTCGCGCTGGCAAAGTTGATCTACTCGCGCGTCAACGTGCTCGTGCTCGACGAACCGACGAACCATCTCGACATTCCTTCACGCGAAGCGCTTGAAGAAGCGCTGGCTGCGTACGAAGGGACGATCATCACGATCAGTCACGACCGATATTTTCTCGATCGCGTTGCGACACAGATCCTGGCGCTGGATGGGCTGGGAGGCGCAGAGCATTACGACGGCGATTACACGGAGTATCACGACTGGAAGCTTGGAATCCGTGACTCATCCGTGGGTAAAGAGGTCGAACAGGAGAACCTGGTTAGTGTTGCTGCTCCGGTGAGTGCTCCGGAAGAAGCTCAACGGGTAAAGACGAAGCCGAAGCCGCCGGCTCCCAAAAAGCCCGGAGTAAAGTTGGTTAAGAAAAAGAAGGCAGAGACGAGAACACCGGAGCTGATTGAAAATGAGATCGCGCAGGCAGAGTCGCGGCTCAACCAGATCTCTGAGCACATGGGTACGCCTGAGGTCGCGCGCGACGCAGAGCGGTTAATGTCGTTGAATGATGAGTACCAACAAGCCGAGGCCTTGCTCAAAACCCTTTACGAAGAATGGGACCGCCTGAGCGAGGAACCCGCCCGCGCTTCGAGTTAAGCCACAAAGAAGCACAAGAGGCACAAAAGCATTGAGGTAGACCACTGCCCGCCTCTTCTGGTTTGTGCCTCTTGTGCCTTTTTGTGGTTACAAGCTCGCCAGCGGTAACGCGCGATACCGCTTGCCGGTGAGTTGCGCCAATGCGTTTACGACTGCCGGCGAGATGACAGGCACCGGTGGTTCGCCACATCCCGTCGGTGCTTCAGTGCTCGGCACGATGTGAACGTCAACCGTCACCGGCGCATCGATGATGTACGGCGGTACGTAGCCATCGAAATTTCTCTGTTCCACTCTTCCGTCTTTCAACGTGATGGCGCCCTTGGCCATCAACTGCGTCAACCCAAACGACAGTCCGGCCTGAAACTGACTCTCGACGCTCAACGGATTCACTGCCAGCCCACAATCAACCGCGACTGTCGCGCGATGAACCCTCGGCCGCTTGTTCTCAATCGAAACCTCAACCGCACAAGCGACGCCCGTTTCAAACGACTCATGACATGAAACTCCCAGCGCGTGGCCGCGCGGCAGTCTGTTTCGCCAACTCGCACTCTCTTTGTCGAGCAGATCCAGTGTTCGCAGCAACTTCTCTGCGTCAGGCTTGAGCAGCTTGCGCCGGTAAGCAATGGGATCCATACGTGCGCGAGTCGCAAGTTCATCGATCAGCGTTTCCATCACAAACGCCGTGTGCGTGTGACCAACTGAGCGCCACCAAAGCACCGGCACATTAACTTTCGGATGATGAACCGAGACGTGAAAGTTCGGAACGTTGTAGTGTGTGTCGGCAGCGCCCTCAACCGCTGTCGAATCTATGCCGTTCTTGATCGTGAAACTTTCAAACTGTGTGCCTGCCGTTATCGATTGGCCCACAATCACGTGGCGCCAGGCAACAGGCAATCCATCTGGTCCAACGCCAATTTCGACGCGATGGAAATGCATCGGGCGATAGTAACCACCCTGCACGTCGTCTTCGCGTGTCCAGACGAGTTTGACGGGAGTTCCACGCAGACGCTTCGCGATCGTCGCTGCTTCGCGTTGCACGTGGGAATCGGCCACTGCGCGCCGCCCAAAACCGCCGCCGGCCATTTCCGTGTGAAACGTGACCTGCTCGGGTTTTAGTCCCAGAACTTCGGCCACCGCCATCTGATCGACGGTCTGAAACTGCGAACCGGCCCATACCTCGGCCCGATCAACGTCGAAACGGACGGTCGTGTTCAATGGCTCCATCGGTGAGTGTGCAAGAAACGGAAACTCGTACTCAGCAACGATCCGATCCTTTTCAGCGATCTTCTCTATTGCTTTCTCATCGCCGCGAGCAGCAGCGACGTTGCCAGGCGTGCGGCCGAGCTGACGATATCTGGTCCATAACTCCGTCGTGTCAGCAGCCTCAACACCCGTCAGATCCCATTCGATCTTGAGACGGCTCCGCGCCTGTTTCGCCGGCCAAAACTTGTCTGCGACAACGGCAACACCGGTGCCCTTTGCGAGCGGGATTTCGAACACGTTGGTTACACCCCCGATACTGCGCGCCTCGTCGTCGTTGATACTCTTCACGCGCGCGCCAAAGACGGGCGGATGAGCAACAACCGCGACTTTCATTCCCGGCAGATCCAGGTCCAGACCAAACTTCAGCGAGCCGTTACACTTTGCCGGACTGTCCAGACGTTTGACGCGCTTGCCGATCAGACGAAACTCATTCGGACTCTTCAAGCGCACATTCGCCGGCACTGGTTTGCGTGCTGCTTCACTCGCGAGTTCAGCGTAGGTTGCTGACTGTCCGCTCGGCCCATGGACCACACTCGCCTCGGTGCGACACTTATCGGCCGTCGTTTTCCAACGATCAGCCGCGGCGGCAACGAGCATCGCTCGAGTCTTCGCGCCGAGTTCCCGGTATTGCTTAAACGAATGCGCGATCGAGCCGGAGCCGCCAACAATCTGAATGCCGAAAAGCGGATCCTTGTAAACGTCCGCCGCCGGCGCTAACTCCGCAGTTACGCTAGCCCAGTCGGCATCCATCTCATCCGCGAGCACGAGTGGCAGACCAGTGTGTACGCCCTGACCAAACTCAAGCCGGTTTACCTGGATCACGATCTTGCCGTCGGGCCGGATATTGACGAACGCATCGGGCGGGAAGACTTTAGCTTGTGCCTGTGGCATCGGCGCTTCCTGGGCCAACCCCTCACGCGTCCCACGCGGTCGTAGGTAGAGTGAGACAAGCAGACCACTGCCTGCCGCAAAAGAGACACGCAGGAATCCGCGTCGAGTCAGCTCCCGCTGCTCGGCATGTTTGATCGAAGCAACCATCACGCGCCTCCTTTCGTCAACTGCATCGCAGCCGTCTTTATCGCTTCGCGAATTCGCGGATAGGTGCCGCAGCGGCAGAGGTTTCCACCCATCGACTCTTCGATGTTTTGATCGCTTGGTTTGGTCGTATGTTTCAGGAGCGCAACCGCCGACATGATCTGTCCGCTTTGGCAGTAGCCACACTGCACGACGTCTTTTTCCACCCACGCGTTTTGCACTGCCTGTCCGACGGCATCTTGTGCGATGCCTTCGATCGTGACGATGGGCCGATCACCGACGTGCGAGACGGGAACGATGCATGAGCGCGTGGCTACTCCCGCAAGGTGGACCGTGCAGGCGCCGCACGCGCTGATGCCGCAGCCGAACTTCGTGCCCGTCATTTTCAGGTCCTCGCGCAGCACCCAGAGCAGCGGCGTTCCAGGATCGACGTTCACTTCTCTCCGTTGCCCATTTACGTTTAGTTGATAAGTTGCCATCGTGCTCTCCTTGTTCCCCCTATCTGGCCGCTGGACAGGGCGTGCCCGCTTCGACCCAGCGACGCGTGGCAGCAACAAATTGTTCATGCGTGATCGGCGGCGGTGTGCGCATGGAGCCATCCGGGCGGCGGCCCGGATTCCAGGCCCACCTCACGAGCGCTTCCTCTTCGTGATGTTTGAGCAGTCCTGGACCATCGAGATTGTTGTTCCCCGAACGATCGGTGACCGCACGGCAAACAGCGGCGCTGGATAGAGCGCGATCGTTTGTGTCCTGCCAACGCATCGAGAGGGGCGCGAGATGCCAGTTGTGACCGCCGGGAACACCAGTGCTGTCGGCGTTCGTTTCCTGATGACAGCTCGCGCAGTTCAAGCCGGGCACGCCCTTGCCTTCTGGTCCACGCACGACATTCGCGATGTGGCGATGTCGATCGTCACCTTGTTGTGGATAGTTCGTAGCGGTGTGACAGTTGATGCAGCGCGGATGAGTCAAGACTGAATAGACTTGTTCCCACGCTGCGAGTCCTTGCGCAGTGGTTGGTGGATCAGGACCTTCGGCGCCTGCCGAAGATCTCATCCACAGCGTGCCCGCAACAACAATGAGGGCCAACAGCCAAAGAGAGGCACGAATCCTCCGCATCAGAATCCTCCTCACGAGTTGACAATTTGTATTTCGCCGAGTATCCGTCAGCCATGCAATCCTGTCAATTACTCATCACCGGCGTGCTGATATTGGCTGCGATGGCTGTCAGAGCACAGACTTCGGACGCGCAGGACTGCTGGCGTATTTTGCGAAGCACAACGAACAGGAAGCGATTCCTTTGATCGAGCAAGCTGTATCGGAGTTGAAGCCCGGAGAATACCCGATGCTGCTAAGTGAACTGACGGCGCTCTACTACTCGGAGTCGATTGGCACGTTATTGAAGAAGCTTTTGGAGCGAGACGATCCCGGGATCGCGAGTCATGCTGCGTAAATAATCGGAAAGTACGGCGTTGCCAGTGATCAGCAATTCCTGGAGGCACGATTGAAACGTTGGCGCGAAGAATGGGGCGATCGCGTTGCTCAAGCAGATTCCCAACAGCAGGGACAAATCGAGCGCGAGTTGGTTTTAGCCTTAACTGGCGGCAAGGCGTGGAAGTTGTCGGACGAACGCGTGCGCGAACTGAAACTGAGTTGCGTGACTGAATTGTGTAAACAAAACAGTCGACCGCGTTAACAAGTTCGAGTCAGTACCACCTGCGGTAGCGGGTGGGTAAGATTTGGAGTGCAAAGTCTCGCCCGTTGCCCGGAGACCCACCCGCTACCGCAGGTGGTACTGACTATGGGTGGGGACGAAAATGATCGCGAGAGCGATCACAAAAAGGAGCGAAAGCAAAAATAGTCGGGTATTCATTTTCAAACTCTCCCAAACGTCTGAAGATGAATGGTCTACGTGGAATTATAGCTTAAATCCGCGTAATCTCTGTCGCATGAACCCGCTCTTCTCCCGCGCGAAACCAGTCATTGGCGTGATTCACGTTGGCGCGTTGCCAGGCACGCCACGCAGTTCGCAAACAGTTTCAGAACTGATTACGGCCGCAAAGCAGGAGGCCAGAATCTACAAGGAGTGCGGCGTGGATGGCGTGATCATCGAGAACATGCACGACGTGCCTTATTTGCGCGGCGAGGTTGGACCGGAGATCGTCGCGGCCATGACAGCGATCGGCATTGAGGTTAAGAGTGCGTCAGGGTTGCCGGTCGGCATTCAAATACTCGCCGGCGCAAATGTCGAAGCGATGGCGGTGGCCCATGCCGCCGATCTCGATTTTATTCGCGCTGAAGGTTACGCGTACGCGCACGTGGCGGATGAAGGTTTTATCCAGTCATCGGCAGCAAAACTGCTGCGCTATCGCAAGCTGATCGGAGCGATGAACGTTCAAGTCTGGGCCGACGTAAAGAAGAAACATGCGGCTCACGCGATTACGGCTGATGTGACTCTCGGCGAGACGGCTGAGACGGTCGAGTTCATGGGCGCCGATTGCGTGATCGTTACTGGCAGTGCAACCGGCAAACCACCAACGGCTTCCGACGTGCGGGAAGCGAAGCATCATTGCCGTCTGCCGGTGTTTCTCGGTTCCGGAATCACGGAAAACAACATTGCCGAGTTTTACAACGAAGCCGACGGATTCATCATCGGTTCGGCATTCAAAGTCGATGGATTATGGTCGAACACAATCGATCCGTCACGAATTGACCATCTTTTGAAAGCAATTCAGCGCGTTAAATAGTTGAAAATAGTTTCCCCAATTGTCGATTCGGGCTCTTGCCGTTCGACGTACTTCTGAGGAACCGCAATTTTAGAATTGCAAGAAAGGGATAGTTATGAGTAGCAAACCAACGAACGAACAAGCACAACTTCATCTTCAGGTCTACGATTTGCGACGCGAGGCACGGTTGCGACAGGCCCGTGACTGGTTTCAGCAAAACTATCGCGCTGACACAGTCGAGGAGGCGATGAGCATCGCGGCGCCGGGCACGGAACACGGGAATTTCTTCGGGATGGTGATTGGTTACTGGGAGCAAGCCTGTGCGCTGCTCAATTACGGACTACTTCACGACGAACTGTTTTTTGAAACGAGCGGTGAGTTCTTCGGAGTTTGGGAACAAGTGAAAACAGTGTTGCCGCAGTTTCGCCAGCAGTTTAAAGATCCGAATCTGCTCGCGAACGTTGAGAAGGCAGCGAAACGCTACGAGGAATGGTCCGAGAAACGCGCGCCGGGCCACATTGCTGCGATGCGTGAGTGGATGCAGCAGGAGCGCACGAAAGCCAAGGCGGCTGCGAAAAACTGAGTGACGTCTTCGCAAAGCCGCGCAGTTGCTAATCAACAGGGTGCGTCAGTGTCCTTCAATTTGAAGGACACTGATTGCATCCGTTTCAGTTAAACCACGCCTTCAGCCGCTGTTACTTGTACGGACAAGTTTCATAAAAGAGAACACACAATGACCGAACCAGAAAAAGCACAGATCGACATGAAGCTCGAAGTCGTCCTGCTCGAAGTTTCCGACGTCGACCGCGCGAAGGCGTTCTACGAGGATCTCGGGCGGCGGGTCGACATCGACGTCGCGAAGAGCGACGGTTTCCGCGCCGTGCAGATGACGCCGCACAACTCGGAAGCCTCGATCATCTTCGGCACGGGAATCACGTCGGGCAAGCCTGGCTCGGCGCCCAGCCTGGTCCTCGCCGTGGACGACATTGACGCCGTCCGCGCCGACTTGATCGCCCGCGGCCTCGAGGTGAGCGAGGTCTTCCACTACGCCGGCGGCCCCTTCAACAACTCCGTGGAGAACCCGCGTGTCAGCGGGCGCGACCCGCAAGGTCGTTCCTACTTCTCGTTTGCCTCGTTCGAGGATCCTGACGGAAACGGCTGGTTGCTCCAGGAGATCCAGACACGGCTTGCCGGCCGCGAATGGAAGGCGACGCGAGCACAAACCATGGACGCCGCAACTCTTGCAGATCTCCTCCACGAAACGGCGGAACACCACGACCATTACGAGAAGACGCACGCCGAGCATCACTGGTGGGACTGGTACGCGTCGTACCTAGGCGCCCGTCAGAACGGCAGCAGTCCGGAGAAGGCAACCGCCGCCGCCGACCGCTACATGGATGAAGTGCTTCATGTTCTTCCCAGATGACGCCGTTCGAATGGCCGCACTCTCCGATTATGTCGACGGCTAGCTGACACCAGCGTCCGGAGCCATCTCAGAGACCCGAACAGCTAGCATAATACTGAAGCCCAAGCTGCATAACTTTGAACTGTGTGCTACCATGACGCTCCGATTTTTGCCCGCACGATTCGATGCGGCTCAGGCGAAAGAACCAACGGACTCGTGAAGAGTTCGAGTTTGAGAGTAGTTTGACAATCCTTCCTTTTAGGCGCGTAGCTCAGGGGTAGAGCACTACCTTGACACGGTAGGGGTCTGCGGTTCAAATCCGCACGCGCCTACCAATCCTTTCAATAAGTTACGCCGTACAACCTCGTTTTCCGTTGCTCCAAAACGCTCCACTTAGCCACCGCCTAATTTCCGCATCCCCTAAAAGCCTGATCGAGAGAGTCTAGCGATACGAAATAGACTCAATAGGTATGTAAGAACAAGCAATTTACAGAAGTGCTCGAAAGTGATGCCACGGTCGCGCGACCTCGGGACCAGCCGATGAATGTGGGGGAGTTAAGGCGATGGAACGTGGGTTAAGAACGTGAAACTCCCAAGCTGTGAACAGCTATCCTGCTGAAGAGATTACAGGAGGTCATAGAGCAATTTGCCCACCTTCTACCCCGCTCTGAG
>DASXRE010000105.1:0-12321 GCA_036506775.1 Pyrinomonadaceae bacterium
GTGACCTTTGTTAGTAGTTCACCAGCACGAGCTCGTTTATGGAAGGCAAGTGAAAGGCGCTGCAAGTGTGAGAACAGCTCGCGTCGCAGTGCATGCGCGATGCGATAACCGATACGCGAGGTGATCGAAGTTTGAGCATAGACGGAGAAGCCTTTGATCGCGCTCAGCACGATCAACAGAGACGCGACCACGATCGTAGTCGATGCCTTTTGCGTGCCGAACCAGGTTTCCAACGATCGCAACGAGGGCGGTAGAGTTTTGCCCAGCAGAATATTGTCGATGATCAGTTTTAGCGGCCAGGGACGTAACAGATCGGCGACGGCCACGGTGAGCGTGCAGACAATCGCGAGCAGGAAGTTCCACTTCTCAGCATTGAGTTCACGCCTGATGATGTTATGGAACCTGGTTTGCAAAAATTCCTCCGTTCAGCACTGCTTTCGCGGTTTGCAGGATTTGCGGCAGCTTTAGCAGGTTGGCGGTGCGAATACGGGTCACGGAGCGTAAGGCGCGCTCCTGGACGAGCGCGGCGGCGATGTGCCAGCGCAAGACTTGCGAGTTTTGCGGCGCGCCATAGCCGCTCAAAAAGGCGCGCCGTAGCGACAGGGCCTGGCGCCAGCTAATTGAGCCGGCGCAGGCGTCGCAATACAGACCGGCGATCACGCTGCCGAGATCCACCGCCGCGGCTCCGGCGGCTGCCTGATCCAGATCGAGCAGGACGAGACGATCGTTGTCGAGCAAAATGTTTTTCGGATGCACGTCGCCATGTAAGAACACCGGCTCGTCTTTGCCACACTGTCCGAACTGCGCGTTGAGCTTGTCGGTTACGTCCTGGACCAACGAAGCCACATCAGGCCGCGCTCGCCCGATCGTCTCTGCTGCACGCGCAAGTGCTTTGGGTGCAAAACGCCTGCACTGCAGTAGCGACGCGGGCGGGTTGTTGGGGTGAAGTACTTTCAGCGCTTGCCCAAGCTTGAAGAACGCGCTTTCGCGGCTGGCGCTGGTTAGAGCCGACAACGGCACGCCGGAAACAGATTTGAGCAGCAGTAGATGATGATGTTCGTGATAAGCAAGCGCTGCGGGAATTCGCAGGTTGTGCTTCTCAGTTTTCACTACTTCAACAACGTAGCGGTAGGTGTTGAAGATCTGACGGCCCTCGTCACCGGCGTAGATCTTTGCGTATGCGAGCGTCTGCTTGCTGGCGCCAAGGCATTGTGCGGTTAAAGATTTTTCAGGCGCGTGGCCGACGATGCGACTCTCAACCCATTCCTGCCCCTTAATCTCTCGAAGCTCCTGAGGAATGTTGTTCAGGACTGGGAGATTCTTGATCTTTCGATCGTGCGGAAAGATCCAGAACATCGTGTTCAGCTCGGGCGCCTGAATCTCAAAAGAAGAAGTGAATTGATTGCCAACTCGGTGAGTTTTCGTAAAAGCACGCGCCGCGATGCGATATGAACGCTGGTTGCCGCTTAGTTCGTATAGCACGCGCAAGCTCGTGCCGACGCGATATTTTGTTCTGAGCCTTGCGCAATCCTGGACGCCGAAATCTCCGTAGCGCGCGACCAACCGCGACAAGTACTCTGTCATCACTGTCTGGTCCAACAACAGGTCACGCTGTGGCAACGCTGGATCTTGGGCTAACAATGGAGTGACGTGCGAGTGGCTCATGGCGCGTCCTCCTCCCAAAAGATGCGAACCTGATCCGCTTCAATCTCAAACCACGGCAACGGCGAACTCAGCTTCAGCGGCACAACCAGGGTATAGAAATCCGTGTTTGCTTCTCCCTCCGAAACGACACTCACCACCGGGGCCGACTCCTTGATCCCATAACTCGGAGACACCCATCCGTGGCTGACAACTGGCTGGCGGTGCGGCTCGAACAGCAGCACCAGCTCAGGCGTGCGAATGCCAACGTTGTGCGGGCTGATGATTGGTTGGCAGTGATTCCAGGCGTCTGCGCTCAGATGAAAACGAAGATCGTATTTGTGCGGAACCTGTCCTCGAAGACTATCGACGACGAGCCAGTACTCACCTCGAATAAAGAAGATTCGTCGTGTATGAATCGCTTCGTAGGCAGGACTGCGAACTTCGCCACCCAACATCTCGAAGCGGGGCGCCGTGCGACGTTCGAGCAAATGCGTCTGCGTGACGGCACCTTTCGGTTTGCCACGGTGGTAAGGAACCTGGTCCAGGTCGTCAACAGAAACCGTGTTGTGTGCGGCCGTGCCTTTGAAGTAGCGACGCCAGTGCGACTCGTCCTCAGCGTAAGTGAAGCGTCCCGGATCGACGATTAAAGGGCGGCCGTTGGCGGCTACTTCGATACTTAGCGAATCGTAGTGTCCATGTCCTCCGTCTCCGAGTGGACCACAGTCAAAGATGAGATACCTTTCATCGCGGAAACTCGTGGCACCCTCGCCCCAGCCGCTGCGTTGAATGTAATAACCGCCGTCGGGAAAGCTCGAACACGGCGTCGCCGGGGAATTACCCCGTGCTCCCGCGGTGGCGGCATAGAGAAAGTCCGCGCGATCGAAAATGAGCGCGGCGAGTTCCAAAAGGTCTGAGTAATTTTCGGTGTCGGCGTCTGACAGCGCCGGTATGAGACTGTCAGGCCGCTGAACGTGAAGCAGAAACTCACAAGCCTTTTCGAGACGTTCGTCATAACTACTCGGGAAGTCCAGACCAAAGCGGGTCGCGTTCTGACGCGCGCCAAGAAAGGAACGCAATGCTGTCAGGTGATAGTGTGTCGATTGCTCACGATGTACCCCGTCAGGTCTAACATCCGTCAGCAGGTTGCGATGCAACTCCGTTATCGCGAACTCGAGCAATCCGTCCTGGTCCAACTCCGGCAGCGCCAGCGCGGCAATGAACAGTGCATAGAGTTCAAGGGTGCGGTGATTGCGCTCGGCCGTGAGATGGTTACGCAGGTGAGCGACTTGCTCGGCGAGACTACCGACAAACTGATCTTCAAAGTCCGGCTCGAAATCATCGCCTTGGGAAAAGCGGTTCCAGGCATAGATCCAGTTTTGAATGCGTCGCGCCGCGACGTCGCTCGAGTCGCAGCCCACAGGCATTTGCGCGATCCACGATCGGACCAGATTTTTCCACGCAAGCCGGTATTTTTCTTTGCGTGTGAGAGTGAAGGCGTGAGCGAGATCCAGACCGTAGTAGAACTTGTACCACTCGATTCGCCATTCTTCATCTTCGGGCAGCGCGGTGGTCAACCAGTCGGTTTCAGTGCCGAGCTTGAGCTTCACGTTGGCATTCGTAAACACCCCCTCGCAAACTTCGTCAGCGGTGGAGAGATCGCGGTAGGAATTCTCGATGATGCAAAAAACCTGGCGCCACCTGCTCGTGATGACCAGCAACGATTGAGCTATCTGTTCAAGAACGATTTGCACCTTAAACCCCTCCGGTTGCAGCGGTGAACAGTGACGCCAGTTCGACGGCTGTTCTGTCTCCATCAAATCGTTCCAGCACCGTTAACCGCCCGGCGCGACCCAGATTTCGGGCCAGCATTCGGTCGGAGCTAATCCGTTGAATTGCGTTTGCGAGCGCCTCGGCATCATTGGGTGGTATGAGAGTTCCGTTCTGCCCATCCTTGATAATTTCCGGAATGCCACAAACCGGCGTCGTGATCACGGGTAACCCACAGGCCATTGCTTCCATCAGCACGTTGGGCAGGCCGTCGCGATCGCCGTTGTCGAGCACACGGCAGGGAAGGCAGAAGATGTCGGCAGTCTGGTACTCGACGTAGAGACGAGCTTGCTCCAATGGACCAGCAAGGTGCACGTGCCGTTCTAATCCATGAGCTTCAATCTGTTTGCGGAGATGTGCTTCGTGTTCGCCGGGTTCACCAACAATGATCGTTTCGAAATGAATGCCGCGTTGCTTCAGAATCGCGCACGCTTCTACGAGCACGTCAAAGCCTTTCTTCTGAACCAGGCGGCCAACGCCGAGCGCACGCAACCGGCTGTTCTTCTCAGCCGGATTCACTTCGTCCACCAGCAGGTCAGCAAACTCGGCGTTCAGCCCGTGATAAATGCAGCGCACAGTTGCGGTCGGCTCGATCTTGAGCAGGTGCTCGCGGTTCGTGTCGGTGCAGGTCACTACAAAGCGCGCCGCGAGCAGTTTGCGCCGCAGCAGTCCCGCGGGATTCAACGAATCGCAGTAGATGTCTTTCGCGTGAGCTGTGAAGGAAAAAGGCAAGCCGGTGATTGTTGATACAAGCCACGCGACGGTTGTTGCACCGTGACAGAAGTGTGCGTGGATGTGTCTGACGTCATCTGCTTTCAGAATGAGCTGCGCGATCCAGACTGCCTGTAGAAATTCCTTCAGATACAACTTCCGCGGCCACGAAAGAAAACTCCGCCGTGCTCTCACTGCCTGTGAAAATGCAGCCGCCGCCGCGCGAATGAAACCCCAGGGCCTTTGCCTTACTACGCTGTGAACGGCCGGCAAAAAGTCGCCTAGATGTAATCCGAGCCAGCGCCGCAGTGATGTTTGAGACAGCGATGACGTTTGCGGCAGGTAGTTGGGCCGAGCCTGGATTCTGTCCAGGATTCCGCTCGAACGCAGTTCATCCCCACGCTTTATCGAGGCCAGCCGCAACTTCAGCCCCAACCGTTCGAGACGATAGATCTCGCTGGTGATGAAGGTTTCAGACAGGCGCGGGTAGCCTTTCAGAATGTATGCCACGGCGCCCTGTGTTGTTTGTCGCGCTGTCATCATTACGCGTACACGCTCATTAACAATTGACTGAAGCGTTCACTGCAACGGCCCACTTCGTAATCACGTTCTGCGCGTTTTCTTCCGTTCCGGCCGAGTCGCTCTCGCAGGTTTCGGTCTTCTGCGAGCCTGCGAATCGCCTGGCTCAGCGCCACCGGATCCGCCGGTGGTACGAGCAAACCATTTTCGTCGTGGGTGATCGCGCTGGTGATCGCGCCGACATCACTTGCGATAACGGGGCGACCGGAGGCCATCGCTTCGAGAACGACGTTTGGCAACCCGTCGCGATCGCCTGAGCTGTCTTGCACTGAAGGCACCACGACGACGTCCGCGTCTGCGTACATTCTCGGCAGCTCGGCATGAGTAACGGAGCCGTAGAAAACAATTCGATTCTCGAGATTGTTGAGAGTGATGAGATGTCGCAGCCGTTCTCGTTCCGGCCCATCGCCGGCGATCGTGAGTCTGAAAGGAAGCTTCAATCTTGTTAACGCGGCGATCAGAAAATGAAAGCCTTTCTTCTCCACGAACCGCCCCACAGCCAGCAATCGCAGGACACTATCAGGCGAGCACACGGCTGGCGTGAACCGTTGCAAATCGACGCCGTGCGGCAACAGATGAACTGCATGTCCAAGCTCGCGCACATCCCGCGCGACGTCGCTGTTGCACGCCACGACACAAGCCGCAGCTCTCGCCCGTTGAGCCAAAACTTCCGGCGCTACTTTTCGGAAATCGCGAGCGTGAACACTGAAACCAAAGGGAACACCCAACATCTGCGCCGCACGTTCGGCAAGCTCAGCCGGAGAGTGTGCAAAGTACCCGTGAATGCCGTTTATCTTTTTGCGAGCGAGCATCGCCCTAACAACTCGGGCTTGTTCCTCGATAGAAGCATCGGGCAGAAACTCAACGTACTTCGTGAGTCGTTCAGTGCCTGGTTGCGCCTGGCTTGTTTCACCGAGTTTTGTCGCAAACACAGCGGCCAACCTTCCGCGCCGCTCGAGTGTGAGAAGTTCACCCAGCATGAACGTCTCCGAACGGCGCGGAAACCCGCTAACGACTACCGCGATCTGCGAGTTCATTGTTTCTCCTCAAGCAGTTCGCGGAGCCGCTCGCGGATGCGCGGCAGTCCGTGCAAATCGACGCGCACGGGACGATCGGCGGTCTCCTTCAATGACCCAAGCACTCTGGTAATGAGTGTTTCGGGTGACAGGTCGTTTGGTTCTACAACCTCGAACAAACCCGCAGCCGCGAGCAGTCGAGCGCGAATTAGTTGCTCCTTCACAGGCTCTGCACGCGGAACGAGGATGGCATTCCGGCCGAACGAGAGCAGCTCGCACACGGTGTTGTATCCGGCCATCGAGACGACCAGATCCGCACCGGCATAGAGCTCGGTCAGATCCGGTTCGAACTCGCGAAACTCCACGTCGGCCAGGTAAGCAAAGTCCGCGATGAGCGAAGCGCGCTTCTCAGCAGACATTTGTGGACCAAACACAATCGTGGATTTCAGCGCTACATTGCGCGGCAGATTTGAAAGGCCTTCAAGATACGTTTGAATCATCCGGTTGCCATCACCGCCGCCGCCGGTCGTGATCAGTACGTGCGGTGGTCCACCGTTGCGGCAATCCGTAATGGTTGGCCGCTTCAGATAGCCGCAATAGTGAGTGATACGCGCGATGTCTTCGGGAAATTCGTACTCAACGACAGTGTCGAAGATCGAGGGTGAGCCGTAGATCCAGACCTCGTCGTAGTACTCGCGAATGATTTCGAAGCTTTGATTCTTTCTGAGAACGTCGCAGGTCTTACGTGGCTCGTCGAGGATGTCGCGCATTCCGAGCACGAGGCGGGTCCGTGAATTGCAAGCGTGCAAGGCTGCAAGTGTGTCGCTCAGTTCGCCGTCGACGCCTGCCGGACGCTTGTCGACGATCATTAAATCGGGCGCAAACCCGAGCACGGTTCTTTCAATGATTGCGCTGCGCGTGCGTTTGACTGCCTCTGAACATTCAAGCAAGAAGCGGGATTCGTATCGTTCCGCATCAATCCGATCGAGACACGGCAGTTTGATGTAGTCGACTCCTTCGGGAATGCGAAACGAATGAATCATCTGGGAGCCGGTTATTAATAGGACAGCCGCTTTGGGATATTGATCGATGAGTTCCTGGGCCAGCAGTAAAGTGCGGCGGATGTTGCCGAGTCCAAACGTGTCGTGCGAGTAGAGCAGTATTCTTGGATTCGTTAATCGAGCGGGCGTAAGCAGTCGCGGCGGCGGACTGAGCAAAGCAGTGGCTTGTTTCAATGGGAGCATGGTCCTTGGTCCGATGTGTGTATTTGCCGGGGTGACGAGTCTTAACGACCCGTGTGGTCAAACAGTGCAGTGAGGTTTGCGGAAAATACACTTAGATTCTATGCTCCAGTCACTTGGGTTTTAGAACGATTCGATCAACTGCATGCAGCCCACTGACAAAGAGTTGCTGATCGCGTGCCGTCGTGGCGACGAGTCGTCGTGGGAGGCGTTAGTAGATCGCTACCAGCGTTTGATCTATACGATACCGCGACGCGCGGGTCTTAATGGAGACCAGGCGGGCGAGGTTTTTCAGGATGTGTTTCTGACGTTGTTTGAGAAGATGCACGAGATAAACGAGCCCGATCGCTTGCACGCCTGGCTCGTGACTACGGCGCGTCGCAAAACCTGGCGTTTGCTGACGAAAGAGCGATCGCTGCACCCAGAACAGAGTGATGAAGCAAACGCGGGTCAGGATGTGCTGGCGATCGTTGCCGACGAGGCGCCGTTGCCCGATGAAACACTGATTCGGCTAGAGGAGCAACACCGAATCCGCACCGCGCTCTCTTTGCTCGACGAGCGCTGTCAAAAGCTGCTGACGATGCTCTACTATCGGCCCGAGCCCGCGCCATATTCCGAGATAGCAGCGGCGTTCGGCACGCCTGAAGGCAGCATCGGCCCGACCCGCGCCCGGTGTTTGAAGAAGCTGCTTCAGTTACTGGAGAAATAGACTGGACGTATTTTACGGGTGCGGTGAGGCACTGTTTGTCGGGTAAGGAGAACCCACCTTCGATGGAATAACCGAAAAGCTTATGAATATTTTCTCACCGCACATTCCACTTGCAGAGTTGGCTGACCTCGCAGAAGAGCGCTCCACAACCTCGGCCGAAGCTCGGGAGCATCTCGCCAGTTGTGCGAGCTGTTCGAGTCAGTTGCAATCAATCAGAGAGACCATTGGTCTCATGAGATCCGACACAGCGGAAAACGCACCCGTGCCGCTGATTCAGTTTGCCCGAAACATTTTTCGGGCCGCGCCCGCAGTAAGTCAGGAACCGTCACTGTTGAAAACTATCGTTGCGACGTTGACATTCGACAGTCTGACTACTGCGCCGGCGTTTGGAATTCGCTCGCAAAGCAGCGCTGGACGGCAATTGATTTATTCAGCGGGAACTGCTGATATTGACGTTCGTGTTTCGCGAAACAATGAAGAATGGCAGATTTCGGGCCAAGTGCTGGGGGCAAGCTGCACGAGCGGAGAAGTCGACCTCGAAGGCGACGGTTTTTCCGCCTTGGCAAAGTTGAATGAGCTCTGCGAGTTTTCTTTTGGGATTGTGCCCGACGGCACTTACAAAATCTCGGTTCGCCTGCCGGATTTTCTGGTTGAGACTCCCCCTCTAAAACTCGGACCATAACGGTGATCAGTAGATGGAGCGTGGAGATCTGGCGGCGCGTCTGATCGAAGCCGGTGAGCAAGAACGAAACAGCCTGCTTCAGGATTATCGCGGCGTCCTGGATGCACAACTCGCCTACACTCTCAAAGACATCTGTCTGGATGGCTGGAGCAGCGATCCAGCGCGGTCGTTAGCTGCCTCAGCCACGCTGAAAGAGATTTGCCGGTTACAAACCGATCCCGAGATCAAGGCACTCTGCCTGTGGACGCAAGGCATCGAGTCATTGATCAACGGTGATATGACAGGCGCGATCGGCAGGCTCGACGAAGCACGTCACGGATTCCTCGCGCTCAAGAAATCTCATGTCGCGGCGGCCACTGAAGTGAGTAAGGTTATGGCCCTGGCGATGCTGGGACTCTATGACGAGGCGATTGCCTGTGCTTTGCGAGCGAGAACTGTGTTTCTCGAACATGACGATCTACTCGCCGCCGGAAAGATCGAACACAACATCGGCAATCTCTACTTCCGCCGTGACCAATATCTCGACGCAGAAAGTTTTCACACTTCAGCCCGCGAGCGCTTCATTGCCGTCAATCATGAGAAACAACTCGCTACCATCAACAACTGTCTGGCCAACACTCACGTCGTGCTGCACAAGTTTTCCTCCGCTGCCGCGCTTTATGACGAAGCTGCACAACTGGCCGAGCGCGCCGGTGTGCCCGTAACCCAAGCAGAAATCGAGGGAAACATTGGCAACTTTGCATTGTTGCGCGGCCGCTACGATCAAGCACTCGACTATCTCGAACGTTCACGACGTCGTTATGAGTTGCTGGGTATGCCACACCAGTCCGCGCTCGCCGAAAGAGAGATTGCCGATGCCTATCTCGAGTTGAACCTGGTGCCGGAGGCCGCCGCGATTTATGACCGTGTAACGAATACCTTTGCGGCTTTGGGCTTACGTGCGGACGAAGCACGCGCGCTTGCCTCGCGCGGGCGCGCCGAACTGTTGTCAGGCCACGATGACGATGCGTTCGCGGCGTTAGTCCGAGCGCGCGAGCTTTATAAGGCCGAAGGAAACAAGGTCGGTGAGTCGCTCGTGTTGTTAAGTCAATCACAGCTTCACCACGCCGCCGGCAACGACGAAGCAGCTTCGAAGCTGGCCCTTCAGGCTGAAGCAGATCTCTCCTCTTTTGGAGGTTGGCATCAAATATTACTGGCTCGCTGGTTGCGCGCTGATATTGCGCGCACTATGGACCACCTTGACGAAGCGCAGCGGCTGTTCGAAAGCGCCTTGACGGAATCGAAGCTCAAGGGTCAACCACAGATTACGGAACGTTGTCACACTGGTTTGGGCCTGATCGCACAGAGCAGGGGAGAAACTGCCGTTGCCGAAGAACATTTCAAAAACGCCATCGCGGTGACTGAAGAGTTGCGCGCTCCGTTGCCGGGCGAGGAGTTCAAGACTGCGTTCTTCGCAAACAAGCTGGTTCCTTACAACGAACTGGTGCGGATTTGTCTCACCGGCGGAGAGCACAGATTGGTTGAAGCTTTGACCCTCGTCGAAAGCGCTCGTTCGCGCAGCCTCGCTGACAGTCTGGGAAGCGGTCAGGAAATGCTTATCGAACCGCGAGACGCCTTTGAGGCTAACCTGGTAACCCAAATGAGCGACCTGCGTGAGGAGTTGAATTATCTCTATAAGCAACTCAATCAACCGGTCATTGGCGATGGTCACCAGAGATCGCAACGTCTGGAGCGGGAATTGCGGGAACGTGAAAACAAAATACTCGAGATTACTCGCCAGCTTAATCATCGTCGCGAGAGCACGTCTTTGTCTTATTCATTCGATGTGCAACACCTGCAACGGCAGCTAGGTGAAGACGACGCTTTAATCGAATATACGACGTTGGGTGATGAGCTGCTGGCGTTTGTGGTAACGCGCGACAAGATGGTTGTGTCGCGCAATTTAGCCTCAGTCGGTGACATCGACGAGCGATTAAACGCAGTGCGGTTCCAGATCGATACGCTTCGCTTTGGAGCCCAATCAATCCGCCGGCATCTTGCAACTCTGACGCAGAAGATCAACAGTCACTTGCGACAGCTTTACGCCGGACTAATCAGTCCGCTCAAACACACAATCGAACGACGGAAGCTGATTATCGTTCCCCACGGAAGTTTGCACTATCTTCCATTTCACGCGTTGCATGATGGTGATCGGTATCTGATCGAACGTTTTGAGATCTCCTATGCTCCGAGTGGCGCGATTCTCCAGCAGTGCCTGCAACGCGGGTCGCGCCCACTGAACCGGGCGCTGCTGATGGGTGTTCCCGATGAACAGACGCCGGGAATAGTCGAAGAGATCCAGACGTTGAAGCGCGTCTTTCCTGATGCTATAGCGCTCACCGAAGAGGCTGCTACGTCCGAAGCGTTACGACAAAGTGTGGCGCAGGCCGATGTTGTGCACCTCGCCTGTCATGGCCAGTTTCGTTCCGACAATCCACTCTTTTCAGCTCTGCGCCTCACGGACAGTTGGTTTACCGTTCGTGACGCTTACGGGCTGAAACTCAACAATGCGCTCGTCGCTTTGAGCGCATGCGAAACAGGCGCGAATGTAGTGGCGCCAGGCGACGAACTGATCGGTCTCGCACGAGGCTTTTTCTCGGCCGGTGCCCGCGCCATTCTGCTTAGCCTGTGGATGGTAGACGATGAGACCACTAACCAAACAATGATTGATTTCTATGAGGCTACCAGGAGCGGCCGATCGTTGTCCGCAAGTTTGCGGGCCGCTCAGCTAAGACTGCTGAAGGAAAAACCTCATCCGTTCTTCTGGTCTCCTTTTGTTTTGGTCGGACATTGGTAGAATACGAAGACCTCGGCACAAGCTTTGCTCCGACCACTGCCGACTTCGGTTTAAAATCAGCAGAGGGTATTTCCAGATTCACGTACGAGACTGTTTTGGGAGAGCCTTATCATGCCAATGAAGCTCAGGATCTGGTTCGTGTTGTTGGTGCTCGTTGCAGCGGCGATCTTTTTCGTTGCCGACAGACAGCCGCGCGCTGTTCGAGCGTCCGGAGGCGATGAGGATTTTGTCGCCGGCGAAGTGGTGGTAAAGCTAACGAGCTCTGCAAATCTCGCCGGCGTCGCCGCGCAGCACGGTCTCGATCCGACTCCGCTCGATCAGTTTGGTTCGCGACCGATCTACCGTTTGCGAATAACGGACGGCGCGAGTGTCGAGGATCGTGTCAGCGAGCTTCAACTCGATACACGGGTCTTATTCGCCGAACCCAACTTCATCGCGAAGCCGCCCGAGGGTGGTGGCAATGGCTGGAGTGTTGGAAACGGTTGGAGTGTAGGCACGCAATCGGCCTACGTGACCCAGTGGGCGCCGCAAATGATCCACCTCGCGGAGGCTCAGGCGATCAATCGGGGAATTGGCGCCGACGGGCAACCGGTGCGGATTGCGGTGCTGGACACAGGCGTTGACGTTACACATCCCGCGTTGGCCGGTCACCTGCTGCCTGGTTTCGACTTTGTGGATATGGATTCGGATCCCAGCGAAGTCGGTAGCCAAAGCGTTGGACCGTACGGCCATGGCACACACGTCGCGGGACTGATTGCCTTAGCTGCCCCCGAAGCGAAGATCATTCCGGTTCGCGTACTCGATCCCAGAGGACTTGGAAATACGTGGGTCCTGGCGGAGGCGTTGGCCTATGCAGTCGATCCGGATGGCAATCCGGCGACCCACGATGGTGCGGATGTAATTAACCTGAGTTTGAGTACGCTGCGACGCACTCGACTGTTAAGAAGCGTGCTCGCCAAAGTTTGTGACGACGATCCGACTTCCGGCGAAGAGGATTTTCCCGCTGCGTCAAATCCAAATCTCGTGGTGGTAGCGGCTGCGGGCAACGGCGGTAATTTTGTCGAACAATATCCGGC
>DASXRE010000106.1:0-9997 GCA_036506775.1 Pyrinomonadaceae bacterium
TATGGCCTTCGCGTTGGAAGAGATGCGTCAGGAACTGTCGCATTCCCAGTTCGTCGTCAACGATCAGAAGATTCGCCATAAGTTTTGGATTGACTAGTCGGCAGCGGCGACTGCTTCTTCTGCCGTCGCCAGCGGTAACTCGATAGTGATTGTTGTCCCTTGTCCTTCGCGACTGCGGACGTTGATTGTACCACCATGATCGCGAATGATTTGATAAACAATTGAAAGTCCCAGGCCGGTGCCGCCGGTGGTCGAGGAAAAAGGCTCGAACAGGTGTTCGACCTGATCGGGGGACATGCCGCGGCCCGTGTCTGAAAAAGCTATGCGCAGCCGGTTGTCGGAATTCAGTTCCAGTGTGGCGCGCAATGTTCCGCCTTGAGGCATTGCCTGCAACGCGTTGCGTGCGAGATTCCAGAAGACTTGCTTCAACTGCCCTTCGTCTGCTTCAGCGAAAACAGGTTCCGCGGACAGTTCCTCAGTGATGGTCTGGTTTGGACCAATCTCCGGACTGTGTCGCAGCAGGGCAAACGTTTGATGGAGCAGATTGCCGACGTCAACGCGAGCTTGCGTCAGTGAACGCGGTCGCGCGTAGTTAAGAAAATCGGTGATGATGCGATTGAGTCGATCCGATTCGCGCAGGATGATCTCCATCAGTTCTGCTTGCGATGAATCGTTATCCAGCTCGGAACGCAGCATCTGGATCGAGCCGCGCATGGCTGCGAGCGGATTGCGGATCTCGTGTGCGATGGAGGCGGCCATGCGCCCGATCGCGGCGAGACGATCCTGGCGACGCGAAGTTTCTTCGAGAGTTCTGACCTGCGTCAGATCCTGAAAAGTGATCACCATGCCCGTGGTTTCACCCGCTTCTGAGTACAGTGGCGAGATACTGAATCCGAGGCGCAGATGCATCCCTTCCGCCGTCGTGCAATTCGCTTCGAAGCGTGGACTGGTTTCGCCTCGTTCAACGGCGCGTTCTGAGTCGGCGATCTGTTCTTTGAGATCGCCGAAGAGTATCGAAGCGTCCCGACCGCGTATCGTCTCTTCGCGATAGCCGGTGATCTCCTGGGCGGCGGCGTTGAAGGTGTAGATGCGTCCGGCAAGATCGGTCGTGACGACACCCGATCGAATGGAGGCCACGATGCGTTCATGCAGCGCGCGCAGGTTGGCCAGCGATAGTTTGGCGGCCTGAAGTCTTACGTCCGAGCGTGTTTGCCGTTCGGCGAGTCGTGCGGAAAGGAGACCGACAACCAGAAAAGCGATATCAAACAGTCCGACCCACTGGACCGTTTGCGACAGCGAACCGCCGATCAGGTTTGTTGAAGAGGTTGGTCCGAGAATGCCGGTGATTGCGAGCGCGCAGATGGTGAAGGCGACGGCGCAGCCGACGGAAGTGATGAGCGCGCCGCGTGGTCCGAGAAACAGACTTGAGATCGCGATAATTACGATGTAGAGCGCGATGTACGGCGATTGAATGACTGCGAAGTTCCACACCAGCCAGGTAACGAGCAGGGCATCAATGGCAAGCTGGAACCGAGCCTGGGCGAGGATGTTTTTCGACAGACGAAACAAGAGCGCGTAAACGACAGTGAGACCCGCGACGATGGTGAGGAGTACGAGACTCTTGTTGATTGACTGTTGTGAATCTCCGGCGCTGGTCCAGATGGTGCCGAAGACGCTGAGAAGGAGCGCGGTGACTAATCTGCCGGCGATCAGCCAGCCAAGTTTGGACCCCGCCGTTCTGCCGGACTCGCCCCTGTGTTCTGGCGTCGTCATCGGGCAAAAAGCGTATCACACAATGGCGAGGTTGAGTTGCTAGATCCGCGCGGATGATGGTTGTAGGGTTGGCACTCTGTGGCCACCCCGTTTGACGCGCAAAAAGGGGCAGCTACGGAGTGCTGCCCCTACAAATTGGGATGCTCGCGCCTGGACGCACAACGCTTTAGCGGGTCACTCGTAGCGCAGCGCTGCGAGAGACGCGCCGAAGGCGCGGCCAGAAGGTAGCCAGGGGCGAGCGCGAGCGCGCTGCCCCTGGATCACGACCCAAACGACCCAGCCCTGATAAGGGCGACAGACACTCCGTCACCAGATATAACGTTCGTCATATTCGATCGCACTCATCTTCAATAACTCGAGATACTCCTCCTGAAAACTCTTCCGACGATGATGTTTCTCCTGATTCAGAATATATCGTCGCACGCGTTCGATCTGCGACGGACTGACTGTGAGACCCAGATAGCCCAATTGCCACTCAAACTTCTTCAGTTGGATCATGTCGTGAACCCATCCGAGATGATAGTGGAGACTGAGGTGAGTAGAAGGCATGAGGTTCCTCCGTGAGGTTGAGTTGTTAAATCGGCGGGGATTGTAACATCTGTCGCCCTTTCAGGGCTGAACGCTAGCGCGCGCGGCCCAGGGGCGGTGCGCCTCGCTACTCGCTCGGCGCTTGCCCCGGGCTACCTTGTTTCGCCGCTTCGCGGCTGGTTTCGGCTGCGTTCTGGTTGCGCTCAAGTGCATCGCGCTAAACGCCGCCATCACTTGCGGCGCCTAAGCCTTCACTGACAGCCGCTGCAGCCAGTCACTCGAAACACCGCGCTGGCAGCGGCCACTCGTGACTCATAGCTTGCAGCGAGTCATTCGAAACATAGCCTTGCAGCGGTCACTCGTAACGCAGCGCTTGCAGCGGGTCGATTCGCATCGCGCGGCGCGCGGGGAGATAGCAGGCCAGTAGCGACACGACCACGAGCAGCACTGAGATCGTCGTGAACGTGCCCACGTCGACCGCTCCAACACCGAACAGCAATCCCGACAACAATCGCGTCAACGCAAACGCCGCCGCGAGCCCAACAACAACGCCCAGCACTGTCAACAACAATCCCTGTCGCAAGACAAGCAATAGCACCTGTCGCGGTTGCGCGCCGATGGCGAGTCGCAGCCCAAGCTCACGCGTGCGCAGCGCTACCGAATAGTTCATCACGCCAAAGATTCCAACCGCCGACAATATCGTCGCCAACGCCGCAAACAAACCCAACAGCAGCGTGTTGAAACGCGAACGACCCACCCACTCCGACATCACTTGCTCCATCGTGCGCACGTCCGAAACTGGTTGGTTCCGATCCAGCGCGCGAATCTCATGCTGCACGGCCGGCGCGATGGCAGTCGGATCGCCGTCAGTGCGCACCACGAGCGTCATGAACGAATAAGTCAGCTCCGGATGTGGAAAATAAACAGCCGGCGGCGATTCATCAATCAAACTGTCGTACCTTACGTTGCCCACGACGCCGATGACTTCAGTGATATCGGGGCTGTCAAACATCGCGACATCGAGCCGTTTCCCGAGCGGATCCTCGTTAGGAAAATGTTTGCGCGCGAGAGCTTCATTGATGAGTATCAGGTGTCGCGCTTCTTTCTGCTCGGCTTCAGTGAAAGTGCGTCCGCGCAGCAACGGAATCCCAAGCGTTTGGAAGTATCCCGCATCAGCAACGCGCACGTCGCAACTCGGTCCCTGGCCCGGCGGCGGTTCAGGCTGTCCTTCGATCTTGAAACCTGTGGCTGAACCCAAACCTCCGTACAGCGGCAGGAAATTGATCATGCCCGCCGAACGCACAGTCGGCAGCGATCGAATACGTTCGAGCGCCTGACCGAAAAAATTGACTACCTGTGGATCCCGACTGTAAGTCGCCTCGGGCAGTCGCACGACCATCGTCAACGTATTGTCAGTATTGAATCCGCGATCGATCTGTTGCAGACGTAGAAAACTCTTGATCAGCAAACCGGCACTCGCCAGCAACACGACTGCGAGCGCGATCTCGGAAACGACGAGCGCGCTGCGCAACCGGCGATTGCCACTCGCCTGTGCCGACTCCGACTTGCCACCTTCCTTGAGCGACTCGTTGAGATTGAGCCGGGAAATGTGCAGTGCCGGCGCGAGTCCGAAAATAATTCCGGTCAGCAGCGAGATGCCGAGCGTCCACAGCAACACGAAGACATTCAGACCGACGCTCTGCAAGCTGACCAGATCTCGCGGACTGATCGCGATGAGTACCTTGATTCCAAGCCATGCGAAACCGAGTCCGAGAAGACTTCCGAGCAGGGCCAGCAGCAAACTTTCTGTCAGCAACTGTCTGATGATTCGCACACGGCGCGCGCCTAGTGCCGCGCGCAACGCCATCTCCTTTTCACGCGAGGTCGCGAGCGACAGGAGCAGGTTCGCGACATTCGCGCACGCGATCAGCAACACGAAACCAACTGCGCCAAGCATCAGCCAGAGTGGCCGCCGCACGTTGCCGAAGAATTGCTCGCGCAACGGCAACACTTCCGCGGAGTAGTTTTTGTTGTATTCCGGTGCTTCGTCTGACAGACGCGCTGCGATCGTGCGCAACTCAGCTCCGGCCTGCTCCACCGAGACTCCCTCTTTCAAACGTGCCACCACGGAAAGAAAACGGCCGCGGTTGTTTGCCCCGGGCGCGATGGGCATCGGCAGGATGGACCAGAGTTCCGCCGGCCGGCCCGTGCCGGATCGCTGTTTGATATGAAACTGAAAACTCGCGGGCATGACGCCGATGATCGTGAACTTTTCGCCATTGAGCGTTACTGGCTGGCCAATTACGTTCGGCTGTCCGCCAAAACGGCGCTGCCAAAGCGCGTAGCTGAGCACCGCAACTGGAGCTTTGTCTGGACCATCATCATCCGGCGCGAATTTACGGCCGAGCACTGGATCGACTCCGACCACGCTGAAGAGTTCCGGAGTGGCGAACTGCACCGACAGTTCTTCGGGCTCTCCGTCGCCCGTGAGATTGAAGCGTTGATCAGTGAACGCCGCCATTTTTTGAAAGCTCGAACTCTGATCTCGCCAACTGCGATAGTTGGCGCGCGAGGTCGTGTTCTGGTGACGGCCGCTGGGTGTCACTTCCCACAACATCACCACGTGGTCCGCATCGCGGTAGGGAAGCGGACGCAGCAGCAGTTCATTCACGACTGAGAAGATGGCTGTGTTCGCGCCGATGCCGAGGGCGAGCGTAACTACGGCGATCGCGGTGAAAGCTTTGTGCTTTGTGAGCATGCGCACACCGTAGCGCGCGTCCTGCATGATGGTTTCAAAAAGACCGCCACCTTTGACGTCGTACGCCGCATCGACCGCCCGGTTGAGATTGCCGAAACTGCGCTGTGCTTGCTCGCGTGCTTCGCGGGGCGACATTCCGGCTTTGATGTTTTCTTCAACCTGCAACTCGAGATGCGAGCGCAGTTCGCGGTCGATGTCATTGATGACGGTTTCGCGTTGGCGCAGAGCACGCAGCCGATCGCGGAGAACGTTAAACCACTTCATTGCTGAATCCTTTACTTCTTTGCGAACTTGTCTGGGCTGTTAGTGAAACTGTCTGAGGTCAGGTAGCTTGTCGAACTTTGGCAATGGCGAGTACGAGGCGGTCCCAACTCGCTTCCTGCGTTTCGAGTTGTTTGCGGCCGGTGCGAGTTAGTTTGTAGAACTTCGCCTCACGACCCGTTTCATGAACATCCCAACGCGCCGACACCCAACCCTTTTGCTCGATGCGGTAAAGCGCCGGGTAGAGCGAGCCCTGCTCGACGTTCAGCATTTCGTCCGAGAGTTGGCGAATGCGCTGAATTACTCCGTAGCCGTGCAACTCGCCGAGCGAAAGTGCCTTGAGAATGAGCATGTCGAGGGTGCCCTGTAACAGATCGGCCTTGTCTTTAGCCACTGGCGATCTCCTTAGAATTCAGTTGATACCTAGAATCGGTAGGCATCATACGTGAGGATACCTAGACTGTCAAAGTGTAGGGAGTTGCGGACTGGATCAAACGTGGTAACGGAGTCTGCGTATCGTAGCTTAAGCTCAGGGTCGCCGACGAGGCATTCACATCGAGGCTGCTTTGGATTAGTATGCGCTCGTTCAAGGTCCAGTCTTCACCAAATCAGCTCTGGAATGCTTATGAAAAGATTTGCTTTCGTATTGCTTCTGCTTCTTCCGCTAGCCTCCTTCGCTCAGACCTCCAAACAAGCGCTGCCAATCAACGGTCAGGTGCTTGACGAAACGGGTAAACCCGTTGCCGGTGCCGACGTTTCAGCATCCCCTGATGCCTTGCGTGGAAGGCTGCCGAGGGCTCTTACGGACAACGAAGGCCGGTTCACGGTTCAGGTTTCTCAACTGGGACGGTATCGCGTGGGAGCCCGGAAGCTCAGCGAAGGGTATCCGTTTACCAACAGTCCTTTTTACAGCACAGCCCGCCCGTTGGCGTGTTTGGGCCATCGACAGCGACGACCGTGCGGGACGCAAATCTGATTGGTCGGTCTCTTTTATCGTAATTAGCTCGGCTAATTCTTCCTTCGGGGGGAATGAGGATGATGATCGGTTTGCCAATCACTTCGTCGGCGGTGTAACCAAAGATGCGCTCCGCCCCCTTGTTCCAGTATGGCGCAGGCTCGGGGCTTTGCAGGTTAATAAGTTGATCTTTAGCTGAACCGGCCTGACCGGCTCCACCGTCGAAAGCTTTTTCGGGCATGCCTGTGCGTGTTCTCTGCGCGTGTTGTCTCAGAGGAGAATGCGACTGGCGGTGTTGGGGTTGAAGGAGTATAGCGAAAGGGGGCGGCTAACGGCTGCCGCCCCTAAAAAATCGGTAGTGGGCAAGTTTGTCTCCTTGGAGTGCGGGGACTTGTCACCGCTTTGGCCAAAGCGCCGACAAGTTGGCGCACTCCAAGGAGGCGCCCGATGGAAACTGACCCACTCCCTGAAATTTCGTGTGTAGCCCGTGTTTAGTGGCCCTGCGAGAGCTTGCCGATCAGCGTGAACAGAGGCAGGTACATAGCAATAACGATCGAGCCGATGGTGATACCCAAAAACCCGATCAGCAGCGGCTCAATCAACGTCAGCAGATTGGCGATCGCGGAATCGACTTCCGCTTCGTAGAAGTCGGCGATCTTGCCGAGCATCGCATCGAGCGCACCGGTCTGTTCGCCGATTCCGATCATCTGGGCGACCATGTGCGGGAAAACTTCCGTCGCTTTCAGCGGATCGACGAAATTTTCACCACGCTCAACTCCGGCCCGCACTTTCGTGATCGCTTCTTCGATGATCACGTTGCCGGAAGTCTTCGCAGTGATGTCCAGCGACTGCAAAATCGGAACGCCTGACGAAAGCAGCGTTGAGAGCGTACGCGAGAATCTCGCCACCGAGATCTTGCGGAAGATGTCACCGAGAATCGGAATCCTCAGCAGCAGTCGATCGATGTTCTTACGGCCGCCCGGCGTTTTGTAATAGAAACGAATCGCGATGGCGCTACCGATGATGGTGGCCAGTATTGCCAGTCCGCCCCAGCCGGCGAGAAAGTTACTGAAGCCGACGACGATGCGCGTCGGCAACGGCAGTTGTTCACCCGGACCCAACAGACCGATGAAGATCTGTTGAAATTGCGGAATCACCACGATCATGATGACCGCAACTGCGGCGATGGCCATCAGGATCACCGCCGTCGGATAGATCATGGCCGAGATGATGTCGCGCTTTAACTTCACGATCTTCTCGATGAAGGTCGACAAGCGTTGCAGAATCAGATCGAGAATACCGCCAGTTTCTCCGGCTTCAACCATGTTGGCATAGAGTTGATCGAACACGCGCGGATGGCGAGCCATGGCAGCCGCAAGGGTTGAGCCTTCTTCAACGTCCTGCCGCACCTGCAGCAGAATCTGCTGAAAGTATTTGTTGTCCTGTTGCTGCGCGAGGATCTCGAGACACTGCACCAACGGCAGACCAGCGTCGATCATCACGGAAAATTGCCGCGTGAAGACGGAGAGATCTTTCGATTTTACTTTCTTGCGCCCGCCAATCTTCGGGATGCCAATCTCGCGCCCCTTCTCTTTGACGGACGTAAGCGTAACTTGCTCGCGCCGCAGGATCTGACGAAGCGCTTCGCGGTTGTCCGCTACGCGTTCGCCGACAACGATCTCGTTTAATCGGTTGCGGCCTTTAAATACGTACGTTGGCATAACTATCGGCTCCGGTGGCTTATCGGGTTACGTTTGGTCTGGTACCAACTGGTCGCGCCTGAGCATACGGACTGGCGTGTTGCTTCGCGTTGTTGCCCGTGTTCACTCCCGAACCACGATCGATCAACTCGCGCAATTCATCCACGTTCGACGAACGCTGCAACGCCGTGTCCATACTGATCTGACGTTTGTGATAAAGCGTCGCCAGTGACTGGTTGAACGTCTGCATGCCGTACTTGTCCTGTCCGGTCTGCATCATCGAGTAGATCTGGTGGACTTTGTCTTCGCGGATGAGGTTACGAATCGCGCCGTTGGGTACGAGAATCTCGAGCGCCATCGCCCGACCTGTTCCTTCAGCGCGCGGCAACAACGCCTGACACATAATCCCTTCGAGCACCAATGAGAGCTGCGCGCGAATCTGCGCCTGCTGGTCGGAAGGGAACACGTCGATGATACGGTTGATGGTCGAAGAAGCAGAGTTGGTGTGCAAAGTTGCGAGAGTGAGGTGACCGGTTTCGGCGATACGCAGTGCTGATTCGATCGTCTCCAGGTCGCGCATCTCACCGACGAGCACGACGTCCGGATCCTGCCGCAATGCCGTGCGCAGGGCAGACGCAAACCCGTGAGTATCCGCGTTCACTTCACGCTGGTTGATCAAGCAGCCTTTGTGGTTGTGCAGAAACTCGATCGGGTCCTCGATGGTTAGAATGTGTTCGTGGCGGTCGCGATTGATCTTGTCGATCATCGCGGCCAGGGTGGTCGACTTTCCGGAACCGGTCGGACCAGTAACCAGAATCAGACCGCGTGGCTTGTTGCACAGTTCTTTGACGACGGCAGGCAGACCAAGCTCTTCGAATGCCTTGATCTCATAGGGTATGGCGCGAAAGACTGCGCCGACCGCGCCGCGTTGATTGAACAAGTTGGCGCGAAAACGCGACAGACCTTTGACGCCGAAGGAAAAGTCGAGTTCGAGGTTCTCCTCGAAACGATGCTTCTGCGCGTCAGTGAGAACTGAATAGGCCAGTTGCTTTGTGTCTGCCGACGTGAGCACACGATACGACTCGAGTGGACGGAGATGTCCGTCCACTCGAACCTGCGGAGGAGAGCCGGTCGTGATGTGAAGATCCGAACCGCCGAGTTCCGAGAGTTTTCGCAGCAGTTCGGACAACGAGATTTGGGGAACCGTTTCGTTCAGTCGCATCTAGGTCGTCTCTCCTGATAAGTTTGGAGTCTTCAAACGGAGCGCGGGCGGCTCGCCCGCCTTGATCTGTTTTGCGCGCCCATTGTTTTCGCAGCGGGCGAGCCGCCCGCGCTCCGAAGCAGCCACGGTTATTGATTGGCCGCGTCGGTCGCCTTGGCTCGCAGCGTTTCGATGTAACGCTCGGCTTCGGTCGACATGCGATCGGCAAACTCCAGCGGTGAATCCGTGGTCAGTCCGTAAATGCGACCGCCGGCTTCGGTGAAGTAAAACGTCCACGCCTTTTCCGGCGTGAGCGTGTCGCCCGGCGTGCGAGCCGTGACGACAAACACGCGGTGACCATTTACTTCGCGCAGGAAGTCGTTGGTTACCCAACCACCCGTCGCAACCATCTTGTCGATCACGATGCGGCGCAGATCGGCAACAGCCACGCCCGCCAGCATGTTCTTTTGTTCACGCGAAGTCAGAAACACCGGATTCGGACGGCTGAGCGCAACCACCGAGAGACTCATCTGCCCCGGCATTTTCGCTGCCGGCGTTTTCACGGCCGCGTTCAGATTGCCCACCACGCGCGGACGCGTTTGTCCATTCGAGGCTGAGTAGGCCGGCGCGTTCGCAAGCGCGACTGGTTGCGCCGCTGGAGCGACGTACGCCGGTTGTCCATTTGCAGGAGCGCTGTAAGCCGGTGGCGCAGGCATCGTGTTTACGCCGGCAGAATTCTCGGGCAGCACCGGCACTGATGGACCACCAACGGCGGACAGATCACCCACTGGAATATTCTTCGGCAACGCGAGCGAGGCATT
>DASXRE010000107.1:0-21624 GCA_036506775.1 Pyrinomonadaceae bacterium
TCAAACAGTGTGAATCCGATTGCCTGGGCCACGCCGCCTTCGATCTGGCCCGCAGCCAGAACGGGATTCAGCACGCGCCCAATTTCCTGCACGGCGACAAAATCTTCCACGCGAACTTCGTAGGTCAGTGAATCGAAGGAGACTTCAGCAACGTAGACGGCCCAGGCGTACGCGCCGTAAGCGTCGCCCTGATATTTCTCATCGTCCCAATGAACGTCTGGCGGTGGCTGGTAGGTCGAGGAGGTTTTTAGCGGGCCAAACCTGGCTATGTATTCTGCGCAAGCATTCTGAAAATCCGTTTTACTAAAAGATTCGCCGAGTAACCCGCTACCGATCAACGTCTGCTTCAATCCGACCACGGCAGATTCCACCAACTTGCCGACAACCATCGACGTTCGCGAGGCCACGGTTGGCCCACTGTTGGGCACAAGCCCGGTGTCAGGTTGAACAATCTCGATAGATTCGAAATCGAGACCCAACGCTTCGGCGGCGATCTGGGAAAAGATCGTGTTTGTGCCCTGACCGATCTCGGTGCTCGCCGCGAGTATGCGCACTTTGCCTGCTGCGGTCGCTTCCGCGCACACGACGGATTGCAAGTAGACCTCACCGGAGCCAGTGAAACCGGCGCCATGCATGAAGCTGGCGAAACCGATACCGCGTTTTCTGCCGTTGCTGTCGTTAGCAAAAAGCTTTTGTTTTGCGTGATAGTCGCTCAGTTTCAGTGCGCGATCGAGTAGACCGTTCAAGTCTACATGCTCGCGAATGATCTGGCTCGTCGCGGTTGTCTCGCCTTCGTGAATGAAATTGCGACGGCGAAACTCCTCGGGCGAGAGTCCGACTGCGCGTGCGACCTGGTCCATGTGACGTTCCAGCGCGAAGATGCTTTGCGGCGCGCCAAAACCGCGAAACGCGCCGTGAGGTGGAACGTTCGTCGCAACCGCCTGACTGTGAATGCGTACGTTCGGACAGAAATAGGGACCAGCCGCGTGAATCGTGCCGCGCGAAAGCACCACTGGCGAGAGTGTGCAATACGCGCCGCCATCGATCACAAAATCGATCTCCATTGCGACGAGTTTGCCCTCTTTCGTTACTGCTGTTTTGTGACGCGTACGGGATGGATGGCGTTTGGTGGTCGCGACCATGTCTTCGGCGCGATCGTAAATCAGTTTCACCGGTTTACCCGATTTCCACGCGAGCAGCGCCGCGTGCCCCGTAATCAACGAGGGATATTCTTCTTTGCCGCCAAAGCCGCCACCGGTTTCGGTTTGAATGACTCTGACCTTCTCTTCAGGAAGATCGAAAACCTTCACGAGCGCTTTGTGAACGTAGTAAGGGCACTGCATTGAACCCCAAACGGTCACGCCGTCAGTCGGATTCGCGATGGCGATCGCACCGTTGTTCTCGATATAGAGTTGTTCCTGCGCGCCTGTCTGATACTCGCCTTCGACAATGAAATCGGCGTTGGCCCAGGCGGCGTCGACGTTGCCTTTATCGACGAGGAACTTTTTGAAAACGTTGTCCTCGCCCCAGATGATCTCTTTCTTCGCGAGTGAATCTTCGAGCGAGAAGATGGCTGGTTGTTCTTCAATCTCGATGCGCACGTTTCGGCGCGCCTCTTCGAGCAGATGCTTGTCTCGGTGCGCGATCAACACGACCGGTTCTTCAGGATGATTGACAAACTCGGCGGCGAGATAAGGTTGATCGTTGAGAATTAGTGCTACGTAGTTTGCGCCCGGAATGTCTTTAGCAGTGACGATAGTGAATTCGTCGCATGGGAAGTCGCCTTCGAAAGAGATACTTTTGACACGTCCGCGTGCGGCGGGGCTGCGCACGGTGGCGCCGTGCAGCATTTCGGGAAAGGTGAGGTCGTCGATGTAGACTGCCTGCCCCGTAACCTTTTTTCGGCCTTCTTTGCGGGGAAACGGTTTGCCGACGGGATGATCGGGCATGACTATCTTTCGAAGTCCTCGGGAAACAGGTCGTCGACGGGCATGGTCCAGCCGGGCACCGTTGGCTCGGCTTCAGCGACCTCGCCGCGTCGGTAGATAACCGGTGTTTCCGGCTCGCTCGCCCGATAGACGCGAACTACGTCATCGCTCAAGAGATCCACATCCCAAACCACAAGCGTGCCTGCCGCGAAATAGTCCGCGCGCTTCGCGGCCATCTGGTGCTCGGCGCCCGGACCATAATCGCCTTCGCTGCGAACCTCGACGGCAAAGACAGGGGCGCCTTGATAAAACTTCATCCCCGAATCCGGGCCGACGTAGAAAGCCGCATCAGGACTGAACGAATTCCTATGCGGCAAGTTAACAACAAACGCCTTGTTGTCACCGACCGCACGGCCAAATCTGGTTCGCTTGCTGTATTGAAATAGTGAGGAAAAAATTGCGTCACCCGCGTAACCCGGGAGACTGCCAGTTGGAGACATGAGGATTATTTCTCCGTTTACTAATTCTGCTTTTTGCTCGACTCTGTAGAGGTCGTCGATTGTGGCCGCGACTTTGGTGCTCATTTTCGTTTTCCTTAGCCGCCGATGAAGCTCATGGTGCGTGAGGGCGCCACGAAGCCCGGATCGTTGATGAAGTGACGAGGTTCCTTCTTGAGTATAACCGATGCGATGTATTCGACAATCTCGTCGCGCGATACGCCGCTGCGGACCACGTCGCGCAACGAGTGTTCGACAATTGAAAACAGACACGTGCGAATCTGCCCGTCAGAGGTCAAACGAATTCGCGAACACGCGCCGCAGAACGGTTCTGTTACCGGAGCAATGATTCCGATCTCACCCGGTGCGCCGTCGGCGAAACGATAACGTGACGACGTCTCCGAACCTCGTGCGGCGTCAACCTTGACCAGCGGAAACCGCTCGCTGATGCGTTCACGAATTTCCTTCCCGGAGACAACATCCGCGCGCGACCACTCATGTCCCGAATCAAGCGGCATGAACTCGATGAAACGCATCTTCACGTCGTACTCGCGCGCAAACGCGGCGAAATCCGCCACTTCGCTTTCATTGTGCCCGCGCACGATCACCGCGTTGATCTTAATCGGCTCGAGTCCGGCTGCCTTGGCTGCGGCGATTCCCGCGAGCACTCGGTCCAGCACGTCAACGCCAGTCATTCGTTTGAAAACATCTCGCTTCAAACTGTCGAGACTGATCGTGATGCGATCGAGCCCGGCCTTCTTCAATCCCTGAGCACGATCAGGAAGGAAGTAACCGTTAGTTGTCAGCGCCAGATCGACCAGCCGTCGCGGTTCTGACTGTTTCAACCGCGAGAGTTTGCTGATGATAGTCTCGATGTCGCGGCGCAACATCGGTTCGCCGCCAGTCAACCGAATCTTCTCGATGCCCAGGCTGACGAAAATGTCGCAGATGTACTCAATCTCCTCGTACGAGAGCATCTGCTCTTTCGGAGCAATCGGCGGCTCGCCATGCGGCAGGCAATAGAAGCAGCGAAAGTTGCAGCGGTCCGTAAGCGACACCCGCAGGTCGCGGATCGCGCGGCCGTATGAATCTCTCAGCACCGGGTTTTCAGGACGATCTACCACGCTCGTCATGATACCGCGTAGCGATCCAGCGGCAAAGCAGAGCCACCTAGACGCCCAGCTCCGGGTTGGTCATGAAAACGCTGGCAGGGAGGCGGCGATTGGTGCCGGGAAGTCTAATTATTCGTTTGAGGACGAAGTCGAAGAGCAGCGGGTTGTACTGATAAATCTCCTTGAGAGAACCAGCTTCCGCATTCGTGATGTAACCATACTTCACCAGCGGCCGGGTGCGGATGAGGACGTTAACGGCCGGCAAAGGGTAATCGCTGCCGTTCACCAAACGCTGATGCAGATCTTCGCGCGCGAGAATAGTCGAGAGCGGCTTTCCTAGACGGTTGAATTGCGTCATCGCAGACACTTCGCCAAACACGAGACCTTCGTATCGTTTCTCATCCATCAGCCGCAGAAACAGATCGAAATTGTCTACCTGCTGGCGATCCCGGCTATCGAGGTCTTCGTTTGTTCCGAGTCCCGCGCAGTGGGCCACGATCACTCTCACGCCGTGATCAAGCGGGCGTCGCAGCAACAGCGGATTGCCAAGTTTCTGATCTTCTTGTGCTTCGACCGCTTTCTCTTCGCCACCATGACTCAGCAGGATCAGATCGAGCTCCTTCGTCTTCTCGTAAAACGGATCGCAACGCGGATCGGAAGGATCGATCCCCATCGCGTTCGGCAGCCATTTCACCACGCGCGCGCCACGTTTCGCCCACTTCTCCAGCTCCTGAATCGCATCCTGCCGGTAAGGATTCACCGAGATGTTCGGCACGAACTTG
This sequence comes from Pyrinomonadaceae bacterium, assembly GCA_036506775.1. Taxonomy (GTDB): domain Bacteria; phylum Acidobacteriota; class Blastocatellia; order Pyrinomonadales; family Pyrinomonadaceae; genus PSRF01. Next base: position 4,320 of record DASXRE010000107.1, read on the forward strand.
TCGGGCTGTTCCGCGGCCAACCTGAATACGTATTCGTTAGGCACGTAAAACTCGGTCTTCTCCAGGTTAACCGACCCATCAGGGCGATAATTCTTGTCGAACGCGAGCAACCGGTGTTTTCCATGATGCGGAATGTTACCGACTAGCGCGATGAGACGTTGAAAGAATTGATCGTCCGCCTGGCGCTCATCCTCCGCGCCGGCCGAGCTCATATAAACTTTGAACTTGAGTCGATGAAAGGGATGGCTCCACGTCCTCATCTTCGCGTTAACAAAAGCGCCACTGCCGTTGGTACCAAGACCGGCGACGTGGACGTGATGATCGACGAGGCGTACCGGCTCGACATCTTCAAAAGCACGCTTGATCAGGTCAGACGCGCGTTGACTGATCTTTGCAACGAGCTCCTGCGGCCCATGCGAGAACGCTCCACCGATGTAATGAGCAAGACACATCAGGAGTGGTTTGGCGACGGACGGTCCAGGCGCATCATTGTGCCCTGCATGATCGCGACGAGTTCGCGCTGCGCGCCTGTCAAAGCGTGTACATCGGCTCTGACAACCGTCAGTGTTCGGCCGGACTTCATCACCTCCGCGCGCGCCACAAATGTTTCGCCCTTCGCCGGACGCATGAGATTCACTTTGAACTCAACCGCGAGCACATCCGATCCCGCAGGCATGAGCGTATAAGCCGCGTACCCACACGCGGAATCGGCGATGGTTGTGATGATGCCTGCGTGCACGTAGCCGTGTTGCTGCGTTAGATCGCTTCGATAAGGCAGCGTGATCTCTACGACTCCCGGCTCGACGCGCGTCAACTTGCCGCCGATGAGCGCCATGATTGTCTGTTGGGAGAAGCTTTGCTCGATCTCTTCGACGAAGCCAGGATTAGTTGCTTGATGGACCATACTTGTGAAGTACCCGCGCCGCGATGATTCCGAGAATCAAACCGTAAACGCCTGCCAGCACTGGATGACTGATGATTGAGGTGAAATCGCCCGTTTGCGGCACGACGACTACCGGAAGCAAGCCGCTTAGCACCGCAACTCCAAACACCAAACCCGAAAATGCACCGCCGATATAAATCTGCAGACTGACCTTCTTCGCAATGCCCGACACAGCGCCAATCACAAAACCAACCAACGATCCGATCGCCAGCGTCGGAATCAGTAACACAAACAGCATTATTAACGGCCAAACCGCAGCCGCCGCGAGTAGAGTGGCAAAGAACTCTCTGGTCGTGATGGCGATGACGATCACGCCGATGAAGTAAGCGAGAATCAGAGTGACAAACGCGCTAAGCAGGCCAGCCAAAATGCCATACAGTATTTTGATCACGGATTAGACGGGTTGATTTGAACGCAACGCGCGGGCGTTGCGTTGCAAACCGGCGAGCTTCGCGCGTTTCATCGCGCTGCCGCGAAAGCGGTCCGCGTAAGTCTCCGGTGTGAGCTCGAGAATCTGATCGAGATCGGCGTTAACACTGCCCGCCCGCGGTTTGAATCGTGCTTCATCCGTCGCTTGTTCGAAGCGGTTCCACGGACAAACGTCCTGACAGATGTCGCAGCCATACAACCACCCGGAAAGATCCTGCTCGATATCATCCGGTAACTCTGACGCACGCAACTCGATAGTCGCATACGAAATGCACCTGTTTGAGTCAACGACATACGGTTCTGTGATTGCCTTTGTCGGACACGCATCGATGCAAAGCGTGCACGTGCCACAGTGATCTTCGAGGCGCTCCGAGTCCGGCTCAAGCTCGAGATTCAGCAGCAACTCACCAATAAAAACCCACGAGCCATATTCGGGCGTGATCACGTTCGTGTGTTTACCAAGCCAGCCGAGTCCCGCGCGCACCGCCCACGCTTTGTCCATCGCCGGCTGGATGTCCACGCAGATCTTTCCGGCAGCCTGCGGTTCCTGTTCGCGAATCCACGCAAGCAGCGACTCGAGTTTTGTCTTCAGAACGTCGTGATAGTCGTCGCCCCACGCGTAGCGTGAGACTTTCCCTGTTGCGGAGTTGTCCTGATGTTGATCGGGCGTGTAGTAGTTGAGCGCGACAACAACGATCGAACGCGCTGGCGGAAGAAGTTCGAGCGGGTTGAGTCGCTTCGCAACGTCGCGCGCCATCCACGACATTTCGCCGTGGTAGCCGCGTGCGAGCCACTCTTTCAATCGCGGTGCCTCTTCGTCGAGTGGTTCGGCGCGAACAATGCCGACTTTATGAAACCCTTCAGCGAGGGCGCGTTCTTTAACAGATAACGCATCCACAGATCACACAGATTAGCATAAACACTGCGGTGTAATCTGTGGGTGGTTAAACTAGTGGGACAATGCCTGCATCGTGACGGTCACGATTGGCGAGTCGCCTGCGGTGCGACTGTACGAGACCCAGCAACCTGCCTTCGGATATCGCACGAGTTTGTGCTTCGACCCGTCTGGCTTGGTTTCCACGTCAGAGCCAAATACCTGTTGTGGCGTGATCACCTCTTTCGCGCCGTTCATGAAATCGACCGAGATGGTGGTCACTTTATGTGTCGCCTTGTCATAGACGATCTGGACTCGCTCGTTGTCGCCGAAACTGTAGAAGTCCTGTTCGTCGCCTTTGTCGGCAGGGTTACCGAGTTTCTTCCGTACCTCATCGGCCAACCAGCCAAGCTGAATGCCGCGATACTCCTGAAAAATGGGCGATTCCTCCGGCGCAGGGGCCGGGGCCCTTCGGCTAGTTTGCGCGACCGCCACATTCACCAACAAAAGCGTGACTGTCACGAGCAGCATCCAGTTTGCTATCCACCTTACCGAGGATCGAAAGCGGTGAGTCATGGGTTTACTCCTTTCCAGGAATAAATGTCGTTACCACTAAAGCGGGCAGGAATGAGTCCGGTGGAGGCCCGTTAAAGTCTCCCGACGGGCTCACATGCCGCGAACAATAATCCGAAAGAAATTCCGATGTCAATGTCTGGCGAGCACTGCTAGAATGCCCAGTTCTTTTGAACAAAGGAGCCAAACAACTTGATGAATAGAAACGTGCTGACAACAGCACTTTTGGTATGTGGTCCGGGAATGGTCCTGGTCCTCGGCGGTTGTCAGAAAGCCGAAGCGCCCCCGACCAATCGCGCGGCCGCCACTGCCACTCCATCCCCTGAGAAAATTGACACGGTAGCAATCGAAGCCGAGCTGATCAAACTCGAACGCGAGTGGGCCGACGCGGTGAAGAACGGTGATGCTGACACCGTGAGGCGCTTGATGGCCGATGACATCGTGGTTATTAACCCGGACGGGTCAACCTCGACCAAGACTCCGGAAGTGGAAGCCATTCAGGCACGAACTGTGACGATGGAGTCGTGGGAAATCCAGGAGCCAAAAGTAACGGTGCTTGATGGGAATAATGCTTTTGTAACAGGACGTGGAGTAATCAAGAACGGAAAGTACAAAGACCCCAACACAAAGAAAACGATCGACATCAGCGGCGAGTATCGTTTTCTCGACTTCTACGCCAAACGTAACGGCAGATGGCAGGCAGTGGCTTCCCAAACCACGCCCATCAAGAAGTAATCCGCGTCTAATCCGTGGTCCAGATTCCGGGAATGGTGGTTGAGCAGCCAGGACAGCGTCCGTCGCGCGTGACGTTCACTTGGCGAATGAGATAACCAAAACGTTCGACCAGGAGTTTGTCGCACGATGGGCAATAAGTGTTTTCCCATCGCCCCACTCTTCCCGGAAGATTGCCCGCGTAGATGTAGCGGAGTCCCGCCTCCTGGCCAATCTCACACGCGCGCATCAGTTGCTCGGCAGTCGTATTTGAGTTCTCCGTCATTCTGTAGTCCTGGTGGAACGCGGTAACGTGCCAGGGAATGTCGGGTGAAACGGAGACGATGAAATCAGCGGCGCGGCGGAGTTCGTCGGTCGAGTCGTTGAAGCCGGGAATCACCAAGGTCACGATCTCTTCCCAGAAGCCACGCTCGTGGACCATCTTCACAGTCTCGAGAATGTTATCGACCACCCCACCGAGTTGGCGATAGTTCCGGTCGTTCATCGACTTCAGATCGATCTTGTAGCAGTCGGTCCACGGCCGCAGATAGTCGAGCACTTGCGGCGTGGCGTTGCCATTGGAGATGAATGCTGTTTTGAAGCCAGCAGGACGCGCTTTCTTGAAAACTTCGACTGCCCATTCGGCAGTGATCAGTGGTTCGTTATAACTGCTGCCAACCATTGCCGCGCCGTAAGTCTTGGCCATCGTCACCAGTCGATCGGCCGAGACCATTGTGGGACTCGTGCCGGCAGCATCGTCGCGCAGCGCCTGTGACGTGAGCCAGTTTTGACAGTAAGCGCAATGAAGATCGCAGCCGAGCATGCCAAATGTCAGCGTGTCCGAGCCCGGAAGCACATGAAAGAACGGCTTTTTTTCGGTCGGATCGCAGGCGAGCGCAGCGACGTAGTTGGTTGGCACTCGGAGATGCCCGCCTTCGTTGAAGCGAACTTTGCAGATGCCCCGCTTGCCGGGTTTGATGAGGCAGCGATGGCCACAGGCATAACACTTCAGTGCACCGGCTTCGAGATGTTCGGTGACTTCAGGCGCGGCTTCAGTGGTCAGCGAATCAAGGACGTTTGCGAGCGGGATGCTGGTACTACTTAGTGGCATTGCTTTTTCCCGTATGTGGTGGCCACGGAGTGCCACCCCTACAATGGTATATTTTAGAGCAATGATTATAGAAGAACTAACCGTCACTGCCTTTCAGCAACACACTCGCATCGTTGCCTGTGAAACGACCGGACAGGCGATCTGTATCGATCCGGGTGACGAGGCCGAACGCATCGTCGAAACTCTTGAACGCCGCGGTCTTACGCTTCAGGCTATCGCACTGACCCACGCACATCTCGATCACGTTGGCGCTGTTGCCGCGCTGAAAAAACTACAGCCCGCGGCGAAGATCAACCTGCACGAAGGCGACGAGCTTATGTATCGAGCTTTGCCCGATCAGCCGTCGTGGATTGGCATTCCGCGCGCGCAGTGGGCCGCGCTCGGTTTCGTCTTCGAGCCACCGCCGCCAGTCGATGAGTATTGGACTGACGGTCAGAAGTACGTTGTCGGCAAGCTTGAGTTTGAAGTGCTGCACTGTCCCGGACACACGCCCGGTCACGTCGTGCTGTTTGAACCAAACGAAAGAAAAGTCTTTGTGGGTGACGTGCTGTTTGCGGGTTCGATTGGCCGGACGGATTTGCCCGGCGGTTCGACCGAGCAATTACTCGACTCGATCAAGAACAAACTACTGACAATCGGCGACGACGTGACGGTTTATTCAGGACATGGTCCGCTTACGACCATCGGCGATGAACGTTTGACTAATCCATTTCTGACTGGTGTTTATAAACTGGGCGGCTCGAGGTTTTGAGAACAGGGTCAGCGGAGACGTTGCGCTTTCATCTCTTCCCACCGATCTTTTTGATCGTCGTCCAACTGGCTCGGCAAGGTGTCAACCGGGATGTTGTATTGCGCGCAGAATTGCCGCCACAAAAGGAAACGCAAATCATATTGGCCGGTCGAATCCGAAACCGAGTTGTCGACTGGTGGTGGCTGTTTCTTCCGCTGTACCCTGTCCATGACTTCCTGACCCTACCTCGAAGAATTTGAGGAAGTGTAACAGCTTTTCACAATTATTTCTCCACGATGTCCTTCTTCAGACTCGTCACGAACGTCAGAATCTCGCCTTTCTCCTTCTCGGGTACTTTGAACTTGTCGAGCGAGGCGACGAGATGTTTGGCCGCGGCGTCCCAGTCGGCGTCGGTGATCCCGAGTCCTGCGTGTGAAGTTTTCATGTCGCGTCCGGTGTAAATGCATGGTCCACCAGTCGCGGCGCAAAACTGATCCAGAATGTGCTGGCGAATTCGTTTCTTTGAATCGGTGCTGTGACCGACGAAGAACTTGTCAAACTGCTTGTCGGAAACAAGCCGGCCGACGAAATCGTCGACTACTGCGGCGAGCGCGTTGTAGCCGCCGATCCGTTCGTAAAGTGATTTTTCCTGTGCACGGGTCGGCATCAAGCCGCCCATCGTCAACAGCAGGGAAAGGACCACGCCAAACAGCATAGTCCGCTGAAAACGCGAGTTGGTTTGCATGTTAACTAAATCTCCTCTTTATGAAGTTGTCGGAAACACGGTGAAGTTACGTTGCCGGGGCAACGATCGGATTTAGAGTTCGCTGCGGAGATAGATGGCGCCGGTTGGGGCGCTGACTCCGCCCGCTGGTTCGAGAGTGATTGCGAAAACGGCTGAACTGCGAGCGGCTTCCGGCACCTGGTCCTGGATGAGGCCGTGGCCGCGGCTGTCCGGCGCGAAAGTTTTGCCGGGTAGTGGTTTGTTGTTGACGATGAACCAAAGTTGGTATTCCTTGCCTTCGGGTGCGCGCGGCAGGCCATCCGCGATCAACATGGCGCGTCCGTTTCTGTCGTAGGCGAGTTTGGCGGTGGCGCCTGCGGCTTCGTTGGTGCCTGAGAGTTCAGCGACTCTGGTTCCTGGCGCCGTGAGCAGTTGAAAGATTTCGTTCTGCTGTTTCAAGGCGCGGTTTTGTTGCCACAGCACGATGACTGAAATAATCAGGGCGGCGAAGACAAGGACCGCAGCTATCGAGCCGAGTGAGCCGAGAGAGTTCCACAAGGTTCGTGGACGGCTCGTGAATGGAACCACGTTAGAAGTAGGTTTTTCAGAACGGATTTGCGCCAAAAGGTCTTCGCGCACCTGCGGTGACGGCTCAACGGGATCGGCGCTCAGCGCGAGGCTCGCCGCAGTTGCCTCCCATTCGGCCAAGTCGCGCCGACACTCGGCACACTCAGCGAGATGCTCGTTCAATGCGCGTTCGTCAGCGGCGTCGAGCGCCGACAGCGCATGAGCGGGAATCATCTCTTTGTAATCGTCGTGCACCATCTTCACTCAGAATCCGAAACTCTCTCCCTTGCCGGCCAGCAGTTCACGCAATTTCATCATGCCGGTTCGCATGCGAGTCTTGACCGTTCCCAACGGAGCTTTTAGTTGCGCCGCGATCTCTGATTGGGTGAGCCCGTCAAAGTAGGCAAGCATCAGGAGCTGCTTCTGCTCGTCGGGGAGTTGGTTCAGCGCGTTTGTCACCAATTGACACTGCTCTGAACGGAAAGCGTCGCTGGCCGCGTCAGAAACAACTTCAGCCTCATCTCTGGCGCCCGCAACTGCGACCCGCTCCCGAGCCGCCAACGTTCGCAGCCTATCGATGCCGCGACTACGCGCCAGGGTCACCAGCCAGGTAAACGGCCGGCCGCGATTCTCGTCGAAGTCTGCCGCTCGCCGCCAGACCTGCAAAAACGTTTCTTGCAGCACGTCTTCCGCTTCCTCGCGGTTGTTTAATATACGCATCAGCAAGCCAAACAGGATTACGCGATAGCGATCGTAGAGCTGCGCCAGGGCGGCCTCGTCTCGGGCGGCGACCGCCTTGAGCAGCTCAACGTCGTTGGCTACAGATGACACGGATTGGAGGAAAAGGTCAGGCGACGGTGATCTCGTCGGCCAGGTACACGTCCTGAATCGCGTTCAGCAACTGCACGCCTTCGCTCATCGGACGCTGGAAGGCCTTGCGTCCGGAGATCAGGCCCATGCCGCCGCCGCGCTTGTTGATGACCGCGGTGCGCACTGCCTCTGCCAGGTCGCTGGCGCCTTTGGATTCACCGCCGGAATTGATCAAACCACAACGGCCCATGTAGCAGTTCGTCACCTGATAGCGAACAAGATCGATCGGGTTGTCAGTGGTTAGTTTTTCGTAAACGAGTTTGCTGGTCTTGCCGTACGACTTACCCAACTCGGCTTCCACAGCTTTGTAACCGCCGTTTCGTTCGGGAAGTTTCTGCTTGATGATGTCGGCCTGAATAGTCACGCCGAGATGATTGGCCTGGCTGGTGAGATCGGCTGAAGCGTGCATGTCGCCTTCGGGCGTTTTGAACTTGGGATTGCGCAAATAACACCAGAGTATGCAGGCCATGCCCAACTCGTGCGCCTGCGCAAACGCCTCGCTGATCTCCGTGATCTGTCGCGTTGACTCTTCCGAGCCAAAATAGATTGTCGCGCCGACGGCTACCGCCCCGAGGTTGTGCGCTTCTTTCACAGTGCCGAACAGAACCTGATCGAACTTGTTTGGCAACGTGAGCAGCTCGTTGTGATTGATCTTCACGATGAAGGGAATCTTGTGCGCATACTTGCGAGCAACGGAGCCCAACACGCCAAACGTGGAAGCTACCGCATTGCAGCCGCCTTCGATCGCGAGCTTGACGATGTTTGCGGGATCGAAGTACTGCGGGTTGGGAGCAAACGAAGCACCAGCGGAGTGTTCGATTCCCTGGTCAACAGGGAGAATCGACAAGTAACCAGTGCCGGCCAGCCGGCCGTTATCGAACAGCGTTTGCAGCGACCGAAGCACGCGTGTCGAACGATCGGAGGTAGCCCAGACGCGATCGACGTAATCTGGTCCCGGCAGTTGCAACTGATCTTTCGCGATTGTTTGCGAAGTGTGATCCAGAAGTTTTGAAGCGTCTGGTCCGAGGAGCTCGGCAATTCGGTCCATCGATTCTGAGCGTTTTAGTTCGGTAGCCATCCCGGTTTGCCTCCTGATGCTGCTGGCGCTGTTCGTAGTCGTTGAGTAATGCACTGAATTATACGTACCGGTTGAGTGCCGAGCAAATTTTCGAGTAAAATCCGATTCCGCTTCCGGGTAATCCCGGCGGCATCCTCGGTAGGTCCTGCGGTTTTGTTCAATCAACGAACTCTGGAAAGGTAGAAAAATGAAGATTCCTCCCTTGCTCTGTCCCCTAATCGCTGTGGTTGTGTGTCTGCTAACCCTCGCGGCCCCAACGCCGGTGACGGCGGCAGGCGATGACTGGAAGCCCGTCGACCCGGCTGAACTGGCGATGAAGAGTCCAACAGTCGAAAGTGAAGCCGACGCGGAAGGGCTGTTTTGGGAAGTCAGGATTGACGACAATCCGGATGGCGACCTGATTTTCAATCACTACCTTCGGGTCAAGGTTTTTACAGACCGCGGGCGGGAGTCACAGAGCAAGATTGACCTGCCGTTTGGCAATCTGTTTGGCGGCCAGATAAAGATCCAGGACATCGCTGCGCGCACCATCAAGCCCGACGGTTCGATCGTTGAACTCAACAAAAAAGATATCTTCGAACGAACCATCATCAAAGCGAGCGGCCTCAAGATGAAAGCGAAATCGTTCGCAATGCCGTCCGTGGAGCCGGGTTGCATCATCGAGTATCGCTGGCGCGAAGTGCGCGTGAAAGAGAACGCGCATTACCTGCGGCTACAGTTTCAGCGCGACATTCCGGTGCGACGAGTGCAGTATCTCGTGAAACCGTTTCCGTACGAGGGCTTGAGCTTCAACGCCATCATGCTGCACGGCAAAGTGACACCATGGACCAAGGAGAAGAACGGGTTCTATAGCACGACGGTAACTGACGTGCCCGCCGTGCCAGACGAAGCGCGAATGCCGCCTGAAGATCAGGTAAAGATGTGGATGCTGGTCTTCTACGCAGCGGGCGACGGCCGGCCAGATCCGCAAAAGTACTGGTTTGATTATGGAAAAGATTTCTACGAACGAAGCAAATCGCTGATCAAACCAAACGATGAAGTAAAAAAGATGGCCGCGTCCCTCAGTGCGGAAGCCAAGAGTGACGATGAGAAGCTTGAGCGTCTGTTTGAGTTCTGCCGGACCAAGATCAAAAACACAAGCAACGATGCTTCCGGTGCGACTGACGAAGAGCGCGCCAAAGCCAGAGACAACAAGACTCCGTCCGACACGTTGAAACGAGCTTTGGGCACCAGCGGAGACATCGATCTGCTGTTCGCCGCCATGGCGAACGCTTCCGGTTTCGATGCGCGTATCGTCCTCGCGCCGGATCGTGGTGACCTGTTCTTCGACAAAGGAATTCCCAACTCCTACTTCATCGACCCGCAGAATATTGCCGTCAATGTCGGCGGCACCTGGAAGTTTTTCAATCCCGGTTACAACTACATTCCGTTCGGCATGTTGCGTTGGCAGGAGGAAGGCGAACAAGCGTTGATTACGGATCCCAAGCAGCCCGTTTGGGTTAATACGCCGATGTCTCCGCCAGACAAGTCGAAGATCCAGCGGCAAGCAAAACTGAAGCTGCTCGACGACGGCACGGTCGAGGGCGACGTTCGCGTCGAATACTCAGGACATTTCGCGATCGAACGTAAAGAAGATATCGACGAAGAGTCGGACAGTGAACGTGAACAGAACTTGAAAGACGAACTGAAGGAGCAGATGAGCGCGGCGGAGATCATGAACATCAAGATCGAGAACGTGACAGATGACGTCAAGCCGCTGGTCTATTCTTATCACGTGCGAGTTCCCGGTTATGCGCAGCGCACCGGCAAGCGGCTGTTCCTGCAACCGGCGTTCTTCCAGCACGGAGTCGAACCACTCTTCGCGACTACCAATCGCAAGTATGAAATCTATTTCCATTACCCGTGGGCCGAGGACGATAAGGTCGAGATCGAACTGCCGGCCGGTTACGCGCTTGATAACGCGGATGCGCCGGCGCCGTTTGGCAGCGGCCAGATTTCGAATTACAAGCCGAGTTTGGCCGTAACATCCGACGGCAAGACGCTCGTTTACAAACGCAACTTCTTCTTCGGCGGTGGCGGTAACGTGCTGTTTCCGGTCGAGACGTATCCGCAGATCAAGGCCTACTTCGACCAACTGCACAAGCAAGACAACCACAGCGTGGCGTTGAAGCAAGGAACGACAGCGGCTGGAAACTAGGCGACAGATAACACAGATGGGAAGCGATATGAAGTTACTGGTTATAAGTTTTCTGGCGATGCTGTTTTTGGTGGCGCCGGCGAGCGCGGCAGTGTCGGTGGAAGATACGCCCGCGTGGGTGCAACAGGCCGCGGCGATCAAGGTTCCGACCTACGATAAAGACGTTACCGCTGTTGTGCTGGTAAATGAGCGAACGACAACAGTCGATGCGGACGGACGCCTCAATGAAGTCGTCAACTACGCCGTGCGCATCTCGCAGCGCGCAGGGCGCGAGTATGCGAACGGACACGTGGTCTACGCCACTGATGGCGGCAAAGTGAAAGAGCTGCGGGCCTGGCTCGTTCGACCGAACAGTCAGACGAAGCGTTACGGCAACGACGACGCAGTAGATGTTGCCGGCGCTCTCAACGACGTCTACAACGAGTATCGCGTGAGAAGTATCTCGGCGACGGACGACGCAGAGGTCGGGACGGTGTTTGCCTACAGCTACTCGCGTGAAGAGCGATCCGTGTTTAGTCAGGACGACTGGGACTTCCAGGACGAACTTCCCGTAATCAATTCCCGCTACACGCTTACGCTGCCGGCTGGCTGGCGCGCTGAAGCAGTCACGTTCAACCATCCGAACATTGAACCGCGTGTTAATGGCACTAGCTTCACTTGGGAACTTTCCAACCTGCCACCGGTTCCGGAAGAGCCGATGAGTCCAAAGCTCACTGATCTGGTGCCGCGTTTGGCGGTGAGTTATTACCCGCCCGCTAACACGGCGCTGACGCTCAAGACCTTTTCAAACTGGACTGAAGTCGCGGCATGGATGAGCGAGCTCGAGGATCCACAGGTGCAACTCAACGATGCTCTGGCAAGAAAAGCATACGAATTGACGGCGCTCGCGAAGACTGAATACGAGAAGATCCACGCGATCGCAGGTTACGTTCAGAACATTCAATACATTTCAATCCAGACTGGGCTGGGTCGAGGTGGTGGTTATCGTCCACATGCCTCCACCGAAGTTTTTGCGAAGTCGTACGGCGACTGCAAAGACAAAGCGAACCTGATGCGCGCGATGCTGAAGGCTGTGGGTATCGAGGCAGTTCTCGTCAGCATCTACTCCGGCGATCAGAATTACGTGCGCGCGAACTGGCCGTCGCCGCAGCAGTTCAACCACTGCATCATCGCGGTGAAAGTCAGTGACGAGACGAAAGCGAGCACGATCATCGAGTATCCGAAGCTGGGCCGCTTGTTGATCTTCGATCCCACTGACGGCGAGACGCCGCTCGGCGATTTGCCCTATTACCTTCAGGGAAGTCTTGCGTTGCTCGATTCGAAGTCTTCGACCGAGTTGGTGAAGATGCCGATTACGCCGCCGGAGATGAACCAGCTCGAACGCGTCGCGACGCTGCAACTGGACGCCAGTGGCGCGATTGCCGGCAAGATTCAGGAGAACGCGAATGGACAGGTAGCCGCGAGGTTTCGCACCGAGTTTCGCCAACTCTCCAAACCGGATTACAACGGCATGGTCGAACGTTGGTTGACGGCCGGAGCGACGGCTGCACGTCTGAACAAGATCGAACCGAATGACAACGCCGGTGATGGAAAGTTCACGTTGAATGTTGAGTTCAGCGCGAACCAGTACGGTCAGTTGATGCAGGATCGATTGCTCGTGTTCAAGCCTGCGGTCGTGTCGCGACGCGAGAGTTTGTCGTTAACTGCGGCGCAGCGGAAGCATCCGGTGGTGTTGCGCGCGAATGCGTATTCGGAGACGGTGAAAGTTCAACTGCCCGCGGGTTTCGCGGTTGATGAAGTTCCGGACGCGGTGAAGCTGGAGACGCCGTTTGGTTCTTACACGACGAGTTATGAAGTCGCGAATGGAGAGTTAGTGTTCAAGCGGCAACTGTCGCAGCGTGCGACGACGATTCCCGCCGCTCAGTACGACGTGGTGAGGAAATTCTTCGAAAGCATCCGCGCCGCTGAAAATGCACCGGTCGTGCTCGCGCGGAAGTAGTCGGTTAACCGCCGATTAGACGGGCGATGGCGAAGGCCGCGCCGGCGGCGACGCTGCCGATAAGTGCTGTTTGCAACGCGCTCCGCACCGGGCGCGTGCCGGTGAACCTTCCTTTCACAAACCCAAAAATCAACAACGCGACGAGCGTCAGCGCCACCGAGTCGAGCAACGCCGCTGACGCAGTGCTCGCAAAGAAGTAAGGCCCGAGCGGAATCAATCCACCGGCGATGTACGCTCCGGCAATCGTCAACGCACTTCTCAAAGCGCGGCCCGGCTCGGGTTTTTCGAGACCGAGTTCAAAACGCATCATGAAGTCGACCCAGTTCCCCGGCTGACGTTTCAGTGCCTGCACGATGGGCCAAGTCTCTTCCTCATTCAATCCGTACGCCTGAAATACTTCCGCCACTTCGCGCATCTCCTCGTGCGGAATCTCTGCGACTTCACGTTTCTCTCGGTCACGCTCTTTGGCGTAGTGTTCGGCGTCGCTCTTGGCTGCGAGATAACCGCCGAGTCCCATCGCGATCGATCCGGCAGCGATCTCGGCCAGTCCCGCAGTAACGATAATTCCGGTTTGCGAGATCGCGCCGGTCAATCCAGCGGCGAGAGCAAAAGGAACCGTCAAACCGTCAGCCATTCCGATAACAACATCTCGAACGACGTCACTTGAAGTGAAGTGACGTTCGATGTGGGGAGTTTGGGGCATCTATTTTTTTCAAAACTTTCCGGCCAGCATCAATACTCCAATAAGAATGAACGCAACCGCAGCCACACGCTTGACCCATTCAAGCGGCACGTACTCGCCAATCACGCCACCAACAATAACACCCAGAGCCGAAACCGCAGCGAGCGCCAGACTCGCTCCGAGAAACACGGCCCACGGCTTTTTCGTTTGCGCCGCCATCGTCATCGCCGCTAACTGCGTCTTGTCGCCCATCTCGGCGAGAAAGATTATGCCGAACGTGGTTATCAACACGCGAAAATCCATTCACATTCCTCTCTTCATATCCGAAATCAGCACCGCGTCGCGAAGCAGATTGCCCCGTGTGCAGGCGAGCTGTTTGCCATCACGCGACCAGCCGAAGCCGGTGATCAGCATCTCTTTGAAGTCAGTGACCTGCTTTGCCGGACTGCCATCGATTGGCTGACTCCAGATATTGCTGACGTTGTTTGCCGTAACTGTGTAAAGAATTGATTTGCCGTCCGGTGACCACTGAACAACTGCTAACACAGTGCCGCTCGCGGGCACAGTAAATGTATTGATTACCTTTCCGCCGTCGAACGGAATCACGCTCAAACGGTTGGGTGGCGCTGTTACATCGCTCGATTCCGGATAGCTATAAGCGATGTACTTGCCATCGGGAGAAACGACACCCATCGTCGCTACGTGGTCCGTGATTTGGGTGGGTGTGCCGCCGTCGATCGAAACTTTCCAAAGAGTCGGCTTCGCATTACTTGGCGCCGTATAAATCACCCAACGACCATCCGGAGAGAGGCTGGGAAATGAATCAACTATGCCGGACGTCAATTGCACCGGATTACTACCATCGAGATTCATCCGCCACATAGTTCTCCTGCCCTCACGCCACACACTGTAAACGATGTAGCGGCCGTCCGGCGTGACAACAGGCGAGAAGTTGTTCGCGTCGTTAGCCGTTAATTGTTTGCGCTCGCTGCCGTCAGGTTTGGTGACCCAGATGTTGGGATTGCCGCCTTCGTTGGAAACAAACACGATTCTTCCCTCCGGCGTCCAGGTGACGTTGTTGCCTGACGATGAATAAAAACTGACGTTACCTGTGGGAAGTCGTGAGGCTTTGGTTGCGTCGCCATCGGGCACGATCCAAAGATTTACCAATCCCTGTGCTTGAACGGTGGTGAACTTCTTTCCGTCCTTCGTGAGTCCAATCGCGCGGTACGTGCTCAGGTCGTTTGTCACACGTCGGGCCGCTCCGCTGGGGTAATTGATCAGCCACATCTGCGCGATCGCGACATTATCACCCGCCACAACTAAAAGAGCGCTCATGTCCGGCAACCACTCAACGCGCCCGGCAAAGCCCCAGGTTTGTTGCGACAACTTCTGCTCCGTGCCGTCGGCAACTGAAAAGCCCGCGACTCTAGACCCACCTCCTGCGGTCGAGATCGAGGCGGCGATTATTTTGCCGTCGGGTGACCATGATGGACCAGTAAAGAAGATCGGCGCGAACCGGTCGGGAAAATTCTTGACTACGAGTTCACGTTCGTTAGTGCCATCCATATTGGCGATTATGAGCGCGCTGCTGGCGGGATTTGGGTGATTGCCCCGCACGAAAACGAACTGCTTACCGTCAGGCGAAAAGCTGACTGGCCCATCGAGCTTTTCCGAGACTTTCACCGGCGGTGTGCCACCCAACACGGGAATGCGATACAGAGTGCCCGCATCGAGGTTCTGTTTGATGACGTAGTAGACATCGTTGCCGTCAGGAGAGAAAGTGAGCCCGAAGAAACCAACCGGCGCCGGCTCGACAATCAGCTTGTCGTTCGCCGTGCTTACTTGCCGAATCCAAAGACTCTGCCTGCTCCGATCGCTCAGCACGTAAACAACGTACTTGCCGTCCGGCGAGATGGTCGCGTCGATGGCGTTGCCGGAGTTGGTAAGCCGTGCGAGATTGATGTCCCAGAAGTGCTCGGTTCCCATGTCGCCGCGGTGGACAAGTTTGTAAATTCCAAACCCACTCGCCGCGAGCAGAAGTCCGACTAGCAGCACCGCGAGGGCGGCACCCAGTTTGTGCCTTTTGATCTCGATGCTGAGCGATTCGGTGATGGTGCTGATGCCGCTGCGTTCAACCGTAGGTCGCGGTTCTGCAAAGATCGCGGTCGGTTCCCCTGCAACAACGCTCCTGGCCGCAGGCGCCTCGCCCGCCTTTTGCTGAAACTCAAGTTCCTGCCTGAGAGCTTTCAGATCGAGCCAGAGATCCTTCACGACCTGGTAGCGCTCTTCCCGATCTTTCTTCAAACACTTCGTGACGATGCGCGTCAGTTCAGCGGGAACTCCGGGCAGCACGCGCGAAAGTGGCGGCGGCTCAGTTTTTAGAATCGCGGCCAGCGTGTCGCTTGGTGTGTCGCCTTCGAATGGTTTGCGACGCGCGAGCATTTCGTAAATGACCGCGCCGAGGCTGAAGATGTCCGATCGGCTGTCGACGCCGAGCCCGCGCGCTTGTTCCGGCGACATGTAACCGGCCGTGCCGATCACGATTCCCGAACCCGTGCGCACCTGAATCGTCGGCGCTTCCGCCGCGACGGCGGGAGATGCTTGTTCGCTCAGCTTTGCGAGGCCGAAGTCGAGCACCTTCACGTAACCATCGGGCCGCAGCATGATGTTTTCGGGTTTGATATCGCGGTGAATGATTCCGGCTTTGTGCGCCGCGGAGAGTGCATCAGCGACTTGAACCGCGATCTCGAGAGCTTCAGACACGCTGAGCGCCGTGCGGTTCACGCGGGTGCGTAGTGTTTCGCCTTCGACAAACTCCGTGGCGATCACGTGTGACGATCCTGCTTCGCGAATCTCGTAAATCGTGATGATGTTTGGATGATTGAGAGCAGACGCGGCGCGTGCTTCCTGTTCGAAGCGCCGCAAACGATCGTTGTCTTTAGTGAATGAAGACGGAAGCAGTTTCAGCGCGACTTTGCGTCCCAGCCGTTTGTCTTCGGCCAGATAAACCTCGCCCATGCCGCCGCGGCTGAGAAACGAAAGAACCTCGTAGGATCCGATCGCCTGGCCGGGCTTCAATTCTGAATTGTCATCGACGAGCAGCGGAGCGGCCACTTTGAACGCGGGCTCGTCGATAAAACTCCCGCTTTGCTCGTGCGACGCGATGAGCGATTCAACTTCGCTGCGCAGATTCTCGTCGCCCGAGCACGCCTGAGAGATGAAGAGATCTCGTTCCTCAGGGCGATAGTTGATCGCCGAGTTGAAGATGGCCTTGACTTGTTGCCAGCGTTCCGGAGTCATGTCTCTATAGAAGACGCGGAGAGCGGTACGGGAATCCCTCACAAATTCTGTTTGGCGGCGCGGCTAATTATTCCAACTGTCGCCGTAGCCAGGCTCGCGCCATTTTCCAGTCGCGTTCGACGGTGGCGTGACTGATGCCGAGCACCTCAGCAGTTTCCTCGATCGAAAGACCACCAAAAAACTTCAGTTCGACGATTCGGCCCTGCTGCGGATCCATTTGCGCGAGTTCGTCGAGGGCTTCGTTAAGCGCTAGAAGATCGACTGCCGGCTGTTTGGCAAACTGTTCCGCGCTAGTGATCGAGAGTCTTTTCTGGTTCGAGCCGCCGCGCTTGGCGGCCTGATGCTGGCGTGCGTGATCGACCAGTATGCGCCGCATCAGTTGGGCTGAAATACCGAAGAACTGGGCGCGATTTTGCCACTTCGCGTTTTTTTGGTCCACCAGCTTCAGGTACGCCTCGTTCACGAGAGCAGTCGGTTGAAGCGTGTGGCCAGCGCGTTCCCGGCGTAGATAGTT
>DASXRE010000108.1:0-8589 GCA_036506775.1 Pyrinomonadaceae bacterium
CCGCTTAACGCGTTTCGACACTCTTCGCGGCTAGCTTGAGCTGCTTGCGCACCGCATCTTCGAGACTCGCGGAGCGGGCGTAACTCAGCCCGATACTCTGATAACGCAAGATCCCTTCGTGGTCGATGACGATGTAAGTCGGATACGCGTGTATGCCAAAGGCGCGCTGAATCTTTCGATCCTGATCACGATACTGCGGCCACAGCATCTTCTTGCTCGCGGTAAAATCGCGCCACGCCTGTTCGTCGTGATCGGCGCTGATTCCGATCAACACAAACCGGTCTGTCAAGTAGCGCCGGTGCAGATTGCGAATCTCCGGCACAGACTCAACACACGGCCCACACCACGTGGCCCAGAAGTCGAGCACAACCACCTTCCCGCGCAGATCCTCGAGTGAAACGTATTCGCCCTCGGAACTGGTAAACGCAAAATCAGGAGCATAGTTTTCGCGGGCACGCCGTGGGTTATCGATCATCTTCCGCGCAAACTCAACGTACTGACCCTTTGGTTGCAATTGCGCATACTGCTTCAACTCAGCGACGCCCTCGGGATCGCGATTCTCTTGCAGCAACGTCACTCCGAGATTGTAGTGAAGTATCGCCGGAGCGTTCGGCAAAGCGAGCGCGAGACGAAACACCGTCTCCGCGGCCTGAAGTTTGTTTGGATCTTTCTTCTCTGCCTGTGCTTGCAGTGCGAGACCTTTGTTGTTGTAAGCCTTCAACAACAATTGCGTGTCGCCTTTCGCCAGGTCGACGAGCTTGTCGGCTGAGTCGATGACGTTCTTGTAAGCTTCGAGGGACAGATAAGTCTCCGCCATCCAGCCATAACAGACGGCGCACTTTTTATCGCGCATCTCGTTGGCGCGTTTGAAACTCCTCAACGCCTCGTCATACTGACGACGCCGAAACAGATCTTTTCCCTTTTCCAGTTCCTCCTGAAACGCCGCGTCGTCAATTTGTTGGGCGTGGGACGTCGTGAAGTTCTGGAGTGGTAACAGAACCAGGAGCAACAGCACGAGTGATGCAAGGACTCTGCTCATTGTGGGACCTCCGTGAGGAGCGCATAATATCACTGCTTTTCAAACGGTGTAATCCACGGAAACCGACACTCACCTCAAAGGAGACCTTACGATGCATAATCGACTCCGGCAGTTTGCCACTCTTGTCCTTGTTGGTTCACTTATGTTTTCGGCGGTGACCGTCGCGGGCCAGGACCACAAGAACGATTGGTCCAAAGTCACGGCACTCGCGGGGGGCAGCAAGCTTTCCGTCAAACTCCGTAACGGCAAGACGGTCAACGGAACGCTGAACAATGCTTCCGACAGCGGACTGTCGTTGGCAGCGAAAAATGGTCCGATCGACGTGAAGCGTGATGAAGTCGCGAGCATTCACGAGGTCGGAAAGAAGAAATCTGCGGCGAAGGCTGCGCTGATTGGCACGGGCGTTGGCGCCGGCGTGGGCGCCGCAACCGGAGCAATCGGTGATGCAAGCCATGATGGTGGCTTTGGCGAAGGACTCGACAGTGCGGCGACCGCTGGATTGACGGTGGTTGGCGCGGGCGTCGGAGCACTCGTTGGTTACCTGATTGGGAGAAGTGGTAACAAACGAGTGCTCGTGTACGAGGCGAAGTAAACCCATCCGCAGATTATGCAGAGACTCTGTGTAATCTGTGGACGGCCTTTAACTCTTCGACTTCAGAGCGGCAAGTTCTTTCTCGAGTTTCTGAATTTCTTCCTGCATCGCACCCTTGATGTCGGGATTCGTTAACGTATTAAGCGATTTCTTGAGTGCCATCAGACGCGCCACCAACAGCGCCTGATCCGCCGGCACTTCGATATCGGGAGTCACACCTGTGCCTTCCCAGTTCGTCTTCGTGACCGGACTGATCGCTCGTCCGGTTGGAACGAACATGCCGAAGTGTTCGCTGATGCGAAAACCGCCGCCCGGATGCGCGCCGCCGCCGGTGGTTTCACCGATGATCGTCGCGCGTTTGAGGTTCTTCAGGTTGTAAGTGAACTCTTCCGCGCCCGAGAAGGTGCGCTTGCTCGTCAACACGTAAACGTCCTTGTTCAGATAGCGTTTGCCGGCGACTTCTTTCCTGGTCCAGAACTCGTCGGTGCGGTTGCCTTCGCGCCAGTAGAGATCGTTGAGGTGCACCGGCTCGGGACCGAACAAGTACGAACAGACCAAAGCCACCATCGCCGGATTGCCGCCGCCGTTGTTGCGCATGTCAATGATCAGCGCGTCGGTACCGTTGATGAAGTTCATCGCCGCGGCGACAGTGTCTGCGCCGAGATCCGGATCGAGGAAGTTGAAGAATTCGAGATAGCCGATGTTGCCGCGCAGGCGCTCGACTTTGGCGAACCCGTGGTTCATCCAGGTGAGTTCGCGCTTCTCCTGCTCACGCTCTTCGGCGGTTGGCTCGCGTCTTGGACCACGTTCGGGAATCGAGTTGTATGAGTAGCGCACGCGCAGGTGTTTGTCGTGACTGATGTCCTGAAGGTCTTTGGTCAGTTTCGTCGCGAATTCCTTCGCGCTGGTAACCTGATCGTATTCCTTGTTGCTCACGCGCTCACGAATTGACTGCTCCATCTTCTTCGCCACGTCCGGGAAAACGTACGAATCATTAAGCCGCTTCAGAATCCCATCGATGACCTGCGTGCGCGTGGCAGCGTCTATGGTGAGATCCGGTTGTTCCGGCTGCTGACCGACAGCGGTGAGTTGCAGACTTGCAAGGACAAAGGCTGCAAAAACAATGAACGCCTTCGTGGTGATTGATTTCGGCATCGATAATTCTCCTTTTGTAGGTAGTACTTCTTTTGCGTTTTTGCGGCTTAGTTGCGACTGAGCAGACCGCGAAGCAGCAGATCGGCGACTTGCCTTGTTCGTCGTTCGACTTCTTTGCGTTCGCCCAGTTCGGCGGTGCTTAGGCTGTAAGGCAGCAGGCCGTTGGTCGCTTCCAACAATGCCCACGCTGCGTTCGACTCGTTCTCAACCTGAAACTCACCTGAGGCGCGACCGTCGGCCAGCACCTCGGCAAAGATCTGCGCCTCTTCCTCGAAGTATTTTGCTCGCCGCGCGAGCAAGCCCGGACGCAGCGCCGCGAGCAGGTCATTCAGACTTTGCGTGTAGTGCTGAATGCTGTCGAAACGGAACAGGACGCGCACGAGCAGCATCTGGCGTATGCGTTCGGGAGCGGTGATTTTCGAACGCGCGATCTCCGCCAGATGCTGCTTGAGGCGGTCGACAATTCGGTCGACGTGTGAGAGCACCACCTCTTCTTTGCTGCTAAAGTGCAGGTAGATGGTGCCCTTGCCGATCCCGGCCTCGATAGCGATGTCTTCGACCGTCATTTTCCGGTAGCCAAACCTGGCAAGGAGACGGTCAGTAGCGTCGAGGATCGCGTCCTTGACGGCTTCTTTCGGTGCAATTGCGGCCATTTCCGACGGGTTTGACTCGTGACCAGAATCGAATTCCAGTCACCTTAGACGCTTTCTGGAAGGAAAAGTTCCAGAAATTAATTTCGGAATTCCTGACTGATCATGAGGCCGCGGATGCCGCCGTCCATGATGCCGATGCCGACGCGGCCGAATTGAGGGCGGAGAATGTTGGCGCGGTGGCCGGGAGAATTCATTAGTCCGGTGTGGGCCACAGGAAGCGTGGGCGCGAGAGCGAGATTCTCGCCTGCCGTGAGGAATTGAACGTGTGAGTTGTGCATGCGATCGAACGGCGTGAGGCCTTCCGGTGTGTCGTGCGCGAAGTAACCACGAGCAAACATGTCCGCCGAATGCTGTCGCGCGACCTCAGTCAGTTCAGGATCTGGCGCGAGCGGACGAAGTCCGGCCTTTGCTCTTTCCTCATTCACCATATCGAGCATTCTCTTCTCCAGATCAGGGCGCGGCCGCGTGCCCGTTACCTTGAACGGCAGAGTGACGCGCTCGTTTGAATCGGGACGTATAGTGAGCAGGTTGAGAGTGCGGCCAATCGCCTCACCGAAGACGGGTCGAAGCTGACCTTCGAGACGTTCAGCGTAAACAGCCAATCGATCCGCGAGCACACTGTCGCGTGTGCGTTCACTCAAACCCTCACTCAACGGGATCGCCATCAGCAGCGCTGAAAGGATCGCGGCGACGATTAACCCATTGGCGAGGCCCGGCAACAGACCGAGTATCTGATTGACGCTTCTCTCCTGGATGTCTTTCGGCAAACGTCGGAGTAAGGCGTGTCCAACCAGGTGAACCGCGATCGAGACGAGTAGACCAATCAGTATGAAGGCGATCGGTTGGTCCCAAACCTCAGACCACCGATCGACGTGCGCTCCGAGCCAACGTGCAACTGGCTGGTAGTAACGCAGACCAGCGATCAAGCTCAACAACCAACCAGCGAGATCCAGCACGCCGTGCACAAATCCACGACGATAGCCGTTGAGCAAACTCAAAATGATCACTACTACCAGCAGGAGATCGATCGCATTAAATTGCATGACAAAAGCTTAGCATCCAACTCACCGAACCACACCTACGAACTTTCGCAGTTCAAAATCAGCAATCTTACTGAGTTTTTGGACTCATTGTTTGGATCACTACGCGGGCTCACCAATCGACGTTCGCAAATTTCTTCGACGAAACGCTGTTTTCAAAATTGGAACATGATCTGCATCGCTGCAACGCGACAATTTGTCTCCCCTTGAATGTGTGGTGAATAGAACCAGGGAGGTGTTATGAGAGACACCAACACTATTCGAGTCTCATCTCTAGTTTCGTTTCTTCTTTTAGTACTCGTTGCCGCTAACAGCTATGCTCAATCAGGCGGCACTACGATCCGTGGCACAGTCAGGGACCCAAACGGCAACGTCGTCGCCGGCGCCACGGTAACCATTACTGACCCCGAACGAAATTTCACTCGGACGCAAACGACCAACGACGACGGCGGCTACGTCTTCACTGCGATCCCGCCGGGTACTTACAAGCTCGACGTCACCGCGCCGGGCTTCAAGACTGCTTCCGCTTCCGGACTGGTTGCACTCGTCGACACGCCAACAGTTAAAGACGTGCAACTCGAAATCGGCGCCGTATCGGAAACAGTCGACGTAACCGCAGGCGCCGAAGCCGCGATTAACACGAGCGATGCGACTATCGGAAATTCTTTCGAACGCAAGCGCATCACCGAACTGCCTCTGAACGCGAACAACGTCGTCGGCCTTCTGTCGCTGCAACCAGGCGTCACCCGTACTGGTTTTGTCAACGGCGGCCGTGCCGATCAATCAAACATCACGCTCGACGGTGTTGACGTAAACGAGCAGCAGGACGGCCTCGATGTTGTCACGGACGAGGCGTTTGCCAGCGTGTTGCGAGTCACGCGCGATTCGCTACAGGAATTTCGCGTTACCACCACCAATCCAAATGCCGAACAGGGCCGTTCATCGGGCGCGCAGGTTTCGCTTGTGACGCGCTCGGGCTCAAACCAGTGGCATGGCTCGTTGTTTGAAATTCATCGTAATACCGTCACCACGGCGAACGATTTCTTCAACAACGCAGCGGGCGTCGAACGTCCGCAACTGCTCCGCAACATTTTCGGCGGTTCAGTTGGTGGTCCAGTCAAGAAGGACCGCGCGTTCTTCTTCTTTACTTACGAGGGCTTTCGCGAAGCGACGGGCACGTCGGTAGTACGTGAAGTACCTTTGCCGACGTTGGGCCAGGGAATAGTTCGTTTCCGCACTGAGAGTGGCGCGAGCGATCCCGGCTGTCCGGCGGGAACACCTGCCGGCGTCAACTGTCTCACCCCCGCGGAAATCAACGCAGCATATACCGCCGCCAACGGCGCCAGCCCCGGCATAAACCCGGATGCGGTCGCGGTGCTTGCCTCCGCGGCTCAACGCTATCCGGCAAACGACACCACTGTCGGCGACGGCTTGAACACGAGCGGTTTTCGTTTCAACGCGCGCACGCCGACGAAGTTGAATACTTACATCGCCAGGTTCGACCTCAACCTGACAAATCAGCAAACACTTTTCCTGCGCGGCAACTATCAGAACGACACGGTTACCCGCGCGGTCTATTTCAGTCCTGACTGCAGCGTCGCGGGCGACAACATCCAGTGCCTCCCGGACACTCCGCCGTTGACCACCTGGAACCATCCGAAAGGTCTGGCAGTCGGTCACGTCTGGACCATCTCGCCCACGCTGGTTAACCGTTTGAACTACGGCTTCACGCGCGCAGCCTTCACGCAGAACGGCGACTCGAGTGAGAACCGCGTCAACTTCCGGTTCATCTTCTCGCCTAATTCTTTCGCGCGCACGCTGGAACGCACCACGCCCGTCCACAATTTCGTAGACGACGTTTCATGGGTGCGCGGCACGCACACGTTCGGTTTCGGCGGCAATGTTCGCCTCATCACGAACAATCGCATCTCGCTCGGACCGTCGTTTGACTCAGCGATCATCAACCCGTCGTTCTACAACGCGTCGGGCGCCGTGTTGATTGATCCGTTTAGCGACTTCGAGAGCGGGAACGACCTGCGCGACGCGCTCGCTTCGGTAATTGGCCGCTACTCACAGTACAGCGCCAACCTCGTTTACGACGCCAGCGGTCAGCTCCAACCGGTCGGCACTCCAAGTAATCGCGCATTCGCCACCCAGGAGTACGAAGGTTACTTCCAGGACTCATGGCACATGCGTCCGAACTTCACCTTGAACTACGGGATCCGCTGGTCCACTTCCACGCCCGTTTACGAGAAAAACGGCATACAAGTGGTGCCGAGTGTGAACCTGACTGATTACTTCAATCAACGCGTCGCCAGCTCTAACGCAGGCGTGCCGTTCACCGATCCGATCACTTTTATTCTGGGCGGCAAAGTGAATAACGGGCCCGGTTATTACAAACAAGACTGGAACAACTGGGCGCCGGCAGTCTCGTTTGCCTGGTCGCCTGACTTTGGCGACAACACGTTTGGGAAAATCTTCGGACGAAACGGCAAGAGCGTTATCCGCGGCGGCTTCCGCAAGACCTACGACCGCATCGGCAGCGCCCTCGCCGTGAACTTCGATCTGAACAACCTCGCCGGCTTCACTTCCGCTCGCAACATCAACGCCAACACGTTCGACGTCATCCCGGGCGAACTCGGTCCGTTGTTCAGCGGTTTCAATCCCGACGTGCGCGCGTTGCCGTTTCCGGGATCTCCCGGGCCAATCCCGACCAATTTGAACTTCCCGCTGACTGTGCCAGCGGATGAAGATCAACGCATCGAAACGTCTTTGGACCAGGGCATCACGACGCCGTACAACTACAGCTTTAACTTCTCGTACGGACGTGAACTCGGCAAAGGACTCTCGGTCGAAGCGAGTTACGTTGGGCGCTTTGCCCGCAAGATACTCGCCTCGCGCGACATCATGCAGTTGAACAACATTCGCGACCCGCAGTCGGGCTGGACTTATTACCAGGCGATCAACAAGCTGGTTGATATGCGGTATGAAAATCGCGCCATCACCGACGTACCGGAGATCGCGTTCTTCAACAACCTGTTCCCCTTCATGCCTGAATGGTGGGGCGACACTTCGCTGACTCCGACGCAGGCGGCTTACGCGTTTCTCGCACCGGAATCGGTGGGCGGCGCGAGCATTATCGACTACACGTTCCTCCAGTTGCTCTGGGACGATAGTCCAAACTGCACCACCTGTCCGTTTGGCGGTGGCCCGGCGAAGTTCAACAACATGTTCTATCAACCGCAGTTTGGCGCGCTGTCAGCGTTCTCGACGATTGGCCGCTCAAACTACAACTCATTGCAACTCAGTTTGCGGCAACGGCTGCGCGATGACGTGACGTTTGACTTTAACTACACCTACGGTCATTCGTTCGACAGCGTATCCGGTCTGCAAAACTCCACCAGCTACGGCACGGGTTTCATCGTCAATGCCCTGTTCCCGGATGAAAACAACGCCAGTTCCGATTTTGATGCCCGACACATCATCAATGCGAACTGGGTCGTGGGACTTCCGTTCGGACGCGGCAAACGATTCCTGAGCAACTCCGGTGGAGTCGTGGACCAGGTGCTGGGCGGCTGGCAGACAACGGGCATTTTCCGCTGGAACAGCGGCCTGCCGATCCAGACGCCGTTCGATTGCTGCGTCTGGGCGACTAACTGGAACGTGCAGTCGAACGGTCTTCGAGTGCGGCCGATCCAGTCGTCTCCCACTGCCAACGGCGGTAACGGAACGCCGAACATTTTCAGCGATCCGGAGGCAACCTATCGAAGCTTTAGACCGGCCCGTCCGGGTGAGGTTGGTGATCGCAACGTGTTGCGGGCGCCAAGTTACATCTCGCTCGACATGGGCCTCTACAAGTCATTCAAGCTGCCATGGGAAGGTCATGCGCTGCAGTTTCGTTGGGAGGTTTTCAACGTCACCAATACGCAGCGGTTTGAAGGACTGACCATTGCGGATCTGAGCCTCGGCACGGATCCATTCACCGGTGGTAGCAGTCCGAACTCCGACTTCGGACGCTTCACCTCCACGCAGACTCCTCTGAACGAGACCAGGGCGGGCCGCGTCATGCAGTTCGCGCTGCGGTACACGTTCTAAGAGCGAGCCGCGGAT
>DASXRE010000109.1:0-10407 GCA_036506775.1 Pyrinomonadaceae bacterium
TCGAAAAAGCGCGGCTTGAGTACGAGGCGTTTGAGACTGAACTCTATGCCGCTCATCCTGAGTTGAAAGTTCATCGCGGCGAGGCTCCGATAATCAAAGCGAACGAACTCGGGACGCTATTGCCAGATCCGACGACAGCTCTGCTCGAATATTTAGTGACTGCCGACAAGACCTACTTGTTCGTCAGCTCAAAGACGACTGCCAACGAAGAGCCAGAAGTTCAACTTTACACACTGCCGATCAGCCGCGAGTTGCTGTCCCAAAAGATTGAACGCTTCCGGGATCAACTCGCCGCGCGCGATCTCGGCTTCCGTAGTTCGGCAAGCAAACTCTACGAACTGCTGGTTAAATCGGCCGCGCCACAACTGCGTGACAAGGCCAATTTGATCATAGTTCCTGACGACACGTTGTGGGACTTACCGTTTCAGGCACTGGTGACTACCGAGAACAAGTTTCTCATCGAAAACTCTGCCATCAGCTACGCCCCGTCAGTGACGGTACTGCGCGAGATGAATCGGCGACGAAAGGCAACTCCTGCTGCTGCGAGTCTGTTCGCGTTAGGTAATCCCAACGTTGGCGCCGAAACCATGCAGCGCGTGGCACTGAAGGTACGTGATGGAAAACTCGAGCCGCTGCCAGAGGCGGAGGAGGAAGTTAAAGCGCTTCGTGGACTTTACGGCGGGTCGCTCAGCAGAGTCTACATTGGCGCCGAAGCGCGGGAAGATCGTGTCAAAAGCGAAGCAGGTGGAGCTCGGATACTTCACTTCGCCACGCATGGAATGCTCGACAACATCTCGCCAATGTATTCGCATCTGGCGCTGGCCCAGGGTGGCGCGAACGAGGATGGTTTGCTCGAGGCGTGGGAGTTAATGCAGTTGGATCTTCATGCTGATCTGGCGGTGCTGTCGGCATGTGAAACCGCGCGTGGCCGCATCGGGCCGGGCGAAGGCATGATCGGCTTCTCGTGGGCGATGTTTATTGCGGGTGTGCCTTCGCTCGTGGTGAGTCAATGGAAGGTTGAATCAGCCAGCACGCGTGATTTGATGGTCGACTTCCATCGCGGACTGATGCCGGCTGCCAGGCTGAGTAAATCAGAAGCATTGCGCCGCGCGGCGTTGAAGCTGATGAAGAACTCGACGACCAATCATCCCTTTTACTGGGCAGGCTTTGTGCTGGTGGGCGATGGCCGGTGATCGTTCTTCAGCGCCGCTGTGCCTGAATCTGACGTAACAGTTTGCGGGCGATCTCGGAGTTCGGGTTAGCTTTGACTAGGAGACGGAGTTGCTCCTCCGACTCAGCTAGCAAACCGGCATCGGCGTACAGCAAGGCCAGCATCAGGTGTGACGAGGGATACATTCGTCGCGCCTGATCCAACTCATGCGCTTTGGATTGGTTCACGATGCGAAACCTGGCCTGCGGCGCCGGCGGACGCGGCGATGTGACTTCCTCTCCATCTTTATCAGCTTTGACTTGCCACGTGTAGATCTTGCCACGCGGGAGCGGCTGCGAAATGGTCCACGAGTTCGTCTGGAGTTGTGGGCTCAAGACGACAAGGTTGAACTTGTCGTCATAGATCTCAACCACGTAATGGCTCGCGCCCTCCGTAACTGACCAGCGAAATGTCGGAGAGTTAGTCAGCACGACCGTTCCCACGGGAGCGATCACTCTGAAACTACCTTTCTCGTTGTTGCCACTCATCAACGAGCTTCCGGCTCGGGTTAATCCGGTAAGCTGTGATGAATTCGGGATCCGCTGATCAGCAAGCGCTGTCTTCAAGCGTTTTTGATACTCCGGCGGTAACTCGTTGGCGCCCGCGAGTTCACCTTTCTCGTCCAACGTTAGCGCACCGTTGCCATCGTTGAGTTGGGCCACGATCGCGGGTTGATTTGGTGAGGGCATGACCGAAGGCACTGGCGTTGTTTGTGACGCTGGCGTTGGCGCAACCGCGATCTGCTGATTCGGTGCTTGCTCAGATTGCTTTCGCAGTATCAACCAGGCGATCGCGGCGAACAGCAGAACTGCGAGTGCCGCACTCCCAAACGCCGGCAACGGATGCACGCGGAAGAGTGTTGACAAGGATCCATAGGTTCGCCGCACCCAGCTCGAACCGGAAGCAGTTTTCGACGCCGGTCGATGTTCATGATCCAGCGAGAGCTCGTTTCTGAACCGCCTGACATCAGCTACTGCAACAGCACAGTGCTCACAACTGCTCAAATGATCAGTCACGAGATCCTTCGCCTCGCCCGCCAATGCGTCGTCCACATAATCGGAGATCTGTGCGGGTGTAAGGTGCGCGGGTACTACTTGAACATCGGTGAATACATCAGAACACATCGCGAAGAACGCGCGATCGCCATTCATCGCGGCTTCGATCTGTCGACGGCACAGTTCGCACTGGTCGAGATGATCGCTTACCGCGAGCAGTTCGGAAGCCTGGAGCTGCTGAGACGCGTAGTCCTCAAGCTGTTTTTGAGTCAGGTGTGGCACTGGCTTTTCGTTTGTCCTCCGGCCGGAATTCGGCGGATTCTAGTTTGATAAGTTGGCGAATGTTGCTGCGTATTACCAAGGCTAAAAAAACCCTTTCAGTCGACGTGCGAGCCGTTCCCGTCCTGATTTGCGCGCGTTAATTACCTGCTGCCGGGTTATTCCGAGCAACTCTGCTATTCGCGCATCCTCAAGAGGCAGCTCGTTCCAGATCGTGGCCAGGTATTCCGCAGAAATCTCTAACGCCGCGGCGACTTGGCGCATACTGGCAATGCCAGTCATCGGGAAAAGCATGATGCAACCGGAACCGCTGCCGGGATCCTTGAGATTGAGCAGCAGAGCCATGCGCTGATTCACCGGAAGTTGCTGCAACTCTTCCCAGAGTCTTTGTAGAAAGATTCGCTTTTCCGTTTGCCACGCCTGGTCTGGTTCATCGGTTGGTAA
Source organism: Pyrinomonadaceae bacterium (assembly GCA_036506775.1). GTDB lineage: Bacteria > Acidobacteriota > Blastocatellia > Pyrinomonadales > Pyrinomonadaceae > PSRF01. The sequence goes on from DASXRE010000109.1 coordinate 2,929, forward strand.
TAGCGCAGCCGTGTTTTCCTCATCAGCCAGCGATTCCATCGGTTGATCTCGAATTCCGAGTAGCGTTGCCGCCGTGCTAACCAGGTCATCAAATTCAATCGGCGCGCCGGCACGATTGAGAATCGAAACGACGAGATCCGGCAGCTCGTTTCGTTCGGGGATCTGGACGTTGGCCGGTGGTTGGCGGGCAGTGGCCTTCTTTTGTTCCCGCCACACAGCGAAGCCTGCGACGAGTTTTCCCGTTTCGTCTTGCCAGAGCGCGAGACCGCGCTGACGCGTTAGCAAATAATGAAGACGGTTCTTAAGTGCGTGCCTTTCGGGAAACTGCCGTCGCATCCAGCGATAACAGGTCCGGTGGGCAATGATTGCCGCTATGCCACGCAAATCCGAGATCGGGTGCTGATCAGGAATTCTGCGAAACTCTCGCAATTGGGCCAGCAATTGCACGAGTGCTTCCTGATGAATGTCGTCCGCTTCGGCTTGTTGAGTGGCATTGGAACTCAATCGCAGTTTGTAACGAATTATGCCTTTGATTACCGGCTCCGCATGAGAATTGATGACTTGAAGCAGAACGTCGTCGGCCGTAGCGTCAGCGGTTTCTGACAGAAGAGGTTTGAGTAACGGATCGATTTTGACAGGAGACGCTTCCATGCGAAACCGGAGACTTGGCCGGGTGATTGTCTCACACCGATGCGCTATTATGCGTTGGTTAACTTAACCACGAGTGAGGAGAATTACGGATGCCTGACGAACAAAGAGTAGCAAACAACTCTCAGACCTATGTCGCGGATGCCGACACTTTTGAGTTTGAGACGTTGGAACAGAAGAACGGTCAGGCGACGGTGGTAAGGTTTCGGCTAGACGACCCAAAGTATCACGCCGGCGACGTGCTGGTTGTGCTGAGCGGCAGTGAGATCTTTTTCCACGGCATGATCGGAAAGCTCGCGGACGGCTGGGCGATCGCTAGTGATCATCGCGGATCGCTACTCGCCGCCACAGTGCAATAGACTCACCTCACATACCCGGAAGGAAAGGTGACCTTCACGCCGGGAGTCACAGACTTCACTTCGATGCGATGAAAACCCTTGTTCAAGTGTGTCGACAGGAACGTGAGCGCAACCTGTTTTTGCAGTGAGACACCCAGCTCGCGAATAAACGGTTCAAAACTCACCGGCGCGCCCGTACCCTGAAAGAACGCGTGACCGCCAGTTTCATTCGACAACCGTAACAGCGAACTTTGCGCATTCGCCGCCAACCCAGGATTGACCGAAGCCACTAAGGTCGGCGCGTAAAACCCGTAAATCGCCACGCCGCGTTTTTGCGACTCATTGACCGCGCGTTGTAAATCAATACTCTGCGTCGGCGCTGACGAATCAACACCACGCGAAATATCCAAACCATCCGACACCAACAGAATCGCGCGCCGGCCTAACGGCTGCGCGTCAAACTTCTTCAGCGCCTCAATCACTTCGACGTAGGGGTTGTATGGACCAGAGTTGGCAAAACCGCTCGGCGGCCGCAAGGCCTTCGCTGCCTTGTCGAGATCCGTCGTGAATTTTTGCTTGGTTTGCAGACTGCCGGTTCGCAAGTATCCGATCATCACGCGCGAACCTTTCGGCAAGCCAGTGATGAATTCGGCCAACGATTTGATCTCGTTACCTACAGACGGAACCAGATCTTCCTGAATCAACACCGCCAGCGTGATCGGTGAGTTTGTGCCGACGCCGCGAATCGAAAGAATCGTCTGCGGATCGCCGTCTTCACTAACCGTGAGATCGACGTTTTGCAGCTCTGTCTCCGGCTCCAACTGCCGTGCGTTAAGCTTGATGGTCAGTGGAATCGTGACCGGTCGTCCCGTGGCGCGAGAGGTGTTCGTGCCGTTGATGCTCTGCGACTGGGCCACAATCGTCTGGGCCGCAAATGCGAAACTAATCAGCAACGCCAGGTTCCATAAAACGGTATGCAATCGTCGGACGGTATTCATGGGGATCCTCTCTTATTGAGTCAGCACATTATACAAGCTAAGATCTCGAAACTAAGGAGTCCGAACCGTGCAGATGTCACTAAACCAGTCTCAAGGCAAGCTTTCGACTAGGGACGCGACTACCGCGCGCGTGTTGAAGCTTGCTCCCTGGCTGGCCGTTTTAGCCACTTCAATCCCGGCTCCGCTCGTCTTCCTCTTGCTTTTCTTAACGGCAACGGCAACAGATTCTGCCGCGGTTTATTTGGTGCTGGCGGGCCTTTCCTTGATGTTCGGATTCGCCCTGGGACTGGTGATTGCGGCCATTTTGCTCTTTTACCGCAGAAAATGGCTCTCAAAACTGCGCGACCGGTTAGCATCGGATGGAATCACGGCGGATGAGGTTGTCTGGTTTCGTTCCGAACTGACTTCGGCAGAACGCCATGCGCTGAAGGAAATCGAACAAAGTAACCCGTTGCTGGCCGACGCTTACACGGAAACACTGGCCAGTCGACTCACTGCGTCGCGCATCATTTCTCGCTCAAAACGGGAACTGTTGAAGGTCGAAAGGCGCCTGAATCGAGCCCGCTCACTAGGCACGCCCGAATCAAAAGCCCTGCAAAAAGATCTCGCGGAGGATCATGAGCAGTTGAAACACCTGCTTCAGCAGGCAAATGATCACCTCGCGAAAGCGAAGACACGCTTGCAAGTAATTGAAGCGACGGCGAGCAGAAACTTCAGCCAAGGCGAGGCGGACCTGATGATGCAACGTTTGGGAAGCGCTCAGGACCAATTGCCTCTGGTTCTGGAGATCGCACAACTCGAGCAACAGATGCTGCGCGAATCAAATCCTCCGCTGCCTGACGATGGCATCACCCAAAGTTCGTGAGACGATAAATACCCGGCCCGAGTCGTTCCGCAAATCCTTCATCAACGAGCGCCCAGTTTCCCAGTCCTGCTTCAGGTGACCTCAACCCGGTCACTCGCGCCAGTTCACCACGAAACGTCATGCCGGCTCCGGCCAGATAGGCGCGAGCAATCTCCTTCAACGCCACTTCCCTTTTCACCTTCTCCTGCAACTGTTCCTGAAAACGAGCTTCCGGAATGGACCAGATGTAAGTAAATGTCGGCTCGTACAGCACGTCGCCAGGAATGATCTTTAACGTCTTTTGCAACTGAAGCATCGCTCGATCGAAGCGCGCGCGCTCTTTGATACCACTTTCATCGCGCAGATCGCGTGTCGCCATTTCCCACTCGCCTCGCATGATCTTCAGAATTGCCTGAGCATCAGCGGAAAGAACCGTCTTCTCCATTCGCTGTGGCACTCCCCAAAGCGCGTTGAAAAACGGCAGGAGACGCGGCGTAATGAATGTCGCACGGCCTTTGACGAGCTTGCCGTAGAAACACCGGCCACGACGCATGACCTCATCCTTGATGGCCCACGTCAGCCGGCTTTCCGGATCCTTTTGCACGTTTCGCGGCATGTGCGCGTCGCGCCGGCCACACACGGCCACGTAAAGCGACGGTCCAAGCCGCCGTGAATCTGTCAACGCCTCACAAAACCCCACGTCATCGATGAACCGTTCCGCCCCATAAACGTCCTCGACACGGTATTCGGGATCACGCCGCCACATGCGGTCGCGATGGGCCTCGATCTCCTCCGGCAGCATGCGGGCGATTCTATCAAAGTGATTCAGGCGACCTGTCAAACTGCTTCGATCGGTCAAGCTCACGGCCGAGTCGGTTTTCCGGTCCCCGAACCTAAGTTGTTGCTGCACAAGTAACTAAGCAGTTCAACAACATTTGGCATGGCCCCTGCACAAGGGATTTCGCCCACCTGTGTGGGTCGAGAACAAAAAGCTCAGTTGGCGGAGATGACAAAGGTGAATTCGATGAAGCTAACAAAACGGTTCCTGACGCTGGCACTGCTGGCGAACCTCTCCCTGGGACCCACCCTTGTAAGCGGCGTTGCGCTGGCCGGCTCCCACGACGGCAAGGCGAACAAGACGTCGCACAACGACAAGGGTGCGCAACCCGACAAGATTGCTGCTGGTCTTCGCCATCAGCTCAGCAATGAGAGCGGCAACACCATCGTCAAGGTCATTCTGCAACTCGACGGAAAACTCAGCGGTTCGCTGAACGCTTTGTTAGCTTCAAACGGCGTCAAAATCAGAAGGCATTTCACCAGTCTCGACTCTTTTGCCCTTGAATTACCCCTCAATGTAGTCAACATCCTTTCGCAGTTTCCCGAAGTGGCTTTTGTTTCCGTTGACAGCGAAGTTCTTTCACTTGGCCACGTGGCTCATACCACCGGCGCCGACAACGTGCGCACGATGAGCACCGATGGTGCGCTGGACGGCAGCGGCATCGGTATCGCGATCGTCGATTCAGGTATCTACGGCGCGCACACTTCATTCACCGACGTACAAACCGGTCTTTCGCGAATCGTTGTCAATCAGGATTTCACTGGCGAAGGCCGCACCGATGATCCCTACGGACACGGCACTCACGTCGCAGCGGCAGCGGCCGGCAGCGGAATCGTTTCCAAAGGCGAATACATCGGTATCGCGCCACGAGCCAAGCTGCTCAACCTGCGCGTTCTGAATTCACAGGGTCTCGGTTCAGTCTCGAGTGTGCTCGCAGCGCTCAACTGGCTCATGTTACAGGCTTCGACCTTCAACGTGCGCGTGGTCAACATGAGCCTCGGCATGCCCGCAGTTGACTCTTACAAGTTTGACCCGCTGTGTGTTGCGGTCCGTAAACTCGTGGATCGCGGCATCGTCGTTGTGGCCGCCTCCGGCAACAACGGCAAGGACGGCGCAGGTCAGAAGGTTTACGGACAGGTCCATTCGCCCGGCAACGAGCCGTCGGCAATCACCGTTGGCGCAGTCGATACAAAAGGAACCGACAATCGCGCGGACGACACGATCGCGAGCTACAGTTCACGCGGTCCGACGCGCAGCTACTGGACCGACACCAACGGCGTCAATCATTTCGACAACATAATCAAGCCGGAGATTTCAGCTCCTGGCAATCGGACTGTATTTGCCGAGTCTCCAAACAACTACCTGCTGACGCAGAACCCATCACTCGACGCGAATGTCAGCAACAACCCGACTCGCGCGCAGATGACGCTCAGCGGTACTTCGATGGCAGCGCCGCTCGTTGCAGGTGCGGCAGCATTAATGTTCGAAGCCAATCCAACCCTGACGCCGAACCTCGTGAAGTCGCTGCTGATGTATTCAGCACAACAGCTTCCAAACTTCAATCTGTTCGAGCAGGGTGCGGGCGAACTGAATATCGACGGTGCTGTGCGTCTCGCAAAGCTCGTTCGCACGACTCTTAACAGCTCGACGGCGCTCGGCGCGTCGCTTTTGATCAGCACACCGCCGGCTCCGCAAAGCACCATCTCCTTCTCCGGCGGCTCTTTCACCTTCTCATGGGCGCAGGGCATCATTCTCGGACACACCTACGCCACCGGTACCACACTGATCACGAAATACCAAAAGATCTATGGAAACGGAGTGTTGCTTAGTGACGGTGTAGGTGTCCTTCTCGGCGACGGTGTTCTAATCGGCGATGGCGTGCTCATCGGTGATGCCGTGGGTGTGCTCATCGGCGACTCCACCATGCTTTCCGATGGCGTCCTGATTGGCGATTCCATTCTCACCAGTGACGGCAGCAAGCTCGGATCAGGTCTCATTTTCTGTCCCACCGGTGTCCTCATCGGCGACGGCGTGCTCATCGGTGATGGCGTTTTGATCGGCGATGGTGTGCTGATCGGCGACGGCGTGCTAATCGGTGATGCCGTGGGTGTGCTCATCGGCGACATGTTCGTTCTGGCACTCAACTCGATGATTAATGGCGATGCTACTACCTCAATGGCGATTGTTCCCGACGACAACACAGACTATCTGGGTTACTAGATACTAACGGCCCAGCAGCAGATAACCCGGAACCCATGTCGGAGACATAGACGAATGCTACACCTACGCAGAGGAGCCAACGAGCTCAACCACAAACTGGCGCCAAAGGTTGACACGATCTCGGTTGACCGTCTCGTGAATGGCGATGAAGCGGAAGTGCTCGACTTCCTGGCACAACGGCCCATTCACACGGTTGCGATGATGAGCCTGATTCATGACAACGGGCTCGTCAGCCAGCTCAATCGCGGCACGTTCTACGGTTGCCGTGACCTGAACGGCCGGTTCGAAGGCGTTGCGCTCGTCGGCCATGCCACGTTGATGGAAACCATCTCGGAACGCGCGCTCGCCGCACTGGCCCAGGTGGCCCAGAATTGCACCAGCACCCATATGATCATGGGCGAGAAGGAACGTGTGACTGACTTTTGGGGTCACTACGCAGCAGCCGGACGCCAGCAGCGGCGAGCATGCCGTGAATGGTTGTTTGAGCTGAGCTGGCCCGTTGAAGCGCGCGAACCGTTTGCAGGTCTCAGACGCGCGACCACAGCCGAGCTCGAATTAGTCAAACCCGTCCAGGCAGAACTCGCTTTCGCCGAAAGTGGCATCAATCCTTTGCAGGTTGATCCGCAAGGCTTCAGCGAGCGTTGCCGCAGACGAATCGAACAGGGTCGCACCTGGGTAGTAGTTGAAGACGACAAATTGATCTTCAAGGCTGACGTGATCTCCCGAACATCCGCAGTCAACTATCTCGAAGGCATCTGGATTTGCGAAGAACGCCGCGCGAATGGCAGCGGCTTGCGCTTCATGTCTGAGCTGATGAGACTTCTGCTCGAAGAGACGAAATCCGTTTGTCTTCTCGTTAACGAAACCAACAAGCTCGCGCAAAACTTCTACCGCAAGTGCGGTTTTCATTTTCGCGCGACGTACGAAACGATCTTCCTCCCCAGAATGGAACAAATACGAAACTAAACCACTCCCAATTCCCCCAATCTGCCCTGATAAAGGTAACCCCCATGGCCTCACCTTGATCACCAACACTCAATGTCAGACACACCCGGCACTACCAGACACAGATTCTTCGGGCCCTTCCTCTGGGCCGTAACGGGGACAGGCTGCCTGGCATTTGTTTACTCCTGCACGCGAATCAGCTTTGCACAGTTTGACTCGCGCTTCGCCGTGCTCGTGGCGATGGCGCTGTTGCTCACGTCGCGCGTCACAGTTCCGATCCCGCGCTTCAGTTCGCAGATCTCGGTCTCGGATACGTTTGTATTTCTGGTCCTGCTTCTTTACGGCGCGCCGGCAGCGATAATCGTCGGTTCAGTCGAAGCGTTCCTGTCATCGCTTCGTTTCAGCCGCAACCCGCGGATTGTTGCTTTCAACTGGGCCAGTGCCGCCGTATCAATCTTCATCACCAGCAGCGTGATGGAAGCAGTCTTTGGCGACGTGGTGATACTAAGAGCACACCCGCTCACCACGCGCTTTGCCGCGGCGCTCTGCACGATGGCCCTCACACACTACGCAGCCAACTCAGGTGTCGTCGCCATCGGCGCCGCACTGAAAACCAATCAACCGATCTGGCAAACGTGGCGCAAGCAC
>DASXRE010000110.1:0-4084 GCA_036506775.1 Pyrinomonadaceae bacterium
CCGCGAAAGAAGTTGCGAGTCTCGATATGCTCTCGGGTGGGCGATTCATCTTTGGTATTGGCGGCGGGTGGAACGCCGAGGAGATGGAAAACCACGGAACGAACTACAAAACGCGGTGGCGGTTGTTGCGCGAGCAAGTCCTGGCTATGAAGGAAATCTGGACCAACGATGAAGCGGAGTTTCACGGCGAGTTTGTCAACTTCGACAAGATCTGGTCTTACCCCAAGCCGCTCCAGAAGCCGCACCCTCCGGTATTGATGGGCGGCCACGGTCCGACTACCTTTGACCGCGTGATCGAGTTCTGCGACGGTTGGATGCCGATCGGTTTCCGCTTGACCAATATCGCGGAGAAGATCGCCACTCTTCGTCAGCGGGCTGAGCAAGCCGGACGCGATCCGCAATCGATTTCGATAACCATCTTCGCCGCCAAGCCTGAACCCGCAGCGATCGAGGAGCTGCAAAGCGCAGGAGTCGAACGCGCGGTCTTCATGCTGCCGCCCGCCGACCGCGACACCGTATTGCCGCTCGTGGATAAATACGCTAAGTTAATGAACTAGAGTGGTCGCCTGTGGCTGATGCTGAAGCATACAGCGTCTTACTAAAGTTGGATCTCAGTTTCAACTTTGAAGGGGGTTGCAATGCTCTCGAAAACATCTCACCTGCTCTTGGTTTTTGCCTTGTTTATGTTCGTGACGCAGACTGCGTCCGCCCAGAAGAAGTCTGAAGCTCCGAAGATGACCAACGCGCAGAAGATCTCGCTGGCCGAAAGCGCGGGCCCGCCGGAGATCTCCAAACACGCCGCGATCGTCGATATGGCCGACATGAAAGAGCTACGCGCGGGCACGAACGGCTGGGTCTGTTACGCCGAGCCTAACCAGCCAATGTGCCTCGACAAAGAGTGGCAGAAGTGGGCCGAAGCTTGGATGAACAAGACCAAACCTAAAATCAGCGGAACGGGCATCGCCTACATGTTGGCCGGTGATCACGGCGCGAGCAACACTGATCCCTATGCTACCGCGCCCACGGCTGACAATCAGTGGGTGGTTGCGCCGCCTCATGTGATGATTCTTTACGCGGATCACAAACTGCTTGATGCTTATCCGACCGACCCCAAGACTGGCGGGCCGTGGGTAATGTGGAAGGGCACCCCATACGCGCACGTGATGGTTCCGGTATCGAAAACGAAAGCCGTGACGATGCCCTCCAAGTAGCGAAGTCTTGTAAGGGCGGTCCTGAGAGTGGCCGCCCTCATTGCCGTCTGCTTGCAAACTCTTGCCACAGGCTCTCAATCTGCGCTTTCAATTCCTCGTCGCGAAAGTTGTGCAGGTACGGCGAGAACTTCTTTTTCTTTGTGTTGTACAGGTCAAAAGTTCCAAGAGCCTGATCGTCCACTAAGACGATTACTCTTGCATACAGTTCGTTGTATACCCGATCAAAAGCAGCGTCGATTCCTCTTAGCATCAGAAAACCAATCCATGATTCTGTCTTCTCGATCAACTCGCTGATCAATTCCTTTTCAGCATCATCAGGCTTCATTGACTGAGCGCCTTTCTTCGCGAGCGTGTCGGCTCTGTCATTCCAACGGTCGCCGGTATGACTGTCGACCTTATGCCAGTGAATCTTGATCGGGCATTCGCGAATGAATTGTGCGTAGGCTTGTGTCACAGGTTGGTTCGCTTTCCACTTTCGTGTCGCCCACTTCTCGATTCCCAAATAGTCGTAATAGATCGAGACCTGTTTCACAGAATGCTTCCGACACCACGTCAGTGCGTGCTTAACTCCGGCGAGTTCGCCGGCAATCTGGTACGTGCCGGCAACCTCGGAGCTATCAACCGCGCCAAAGAGTTCCTCAACAACCTTACCATCCTTAAGAATTACGGCGCCGTATCCGGTTGCACCACCCGAGAATGATCCGTCCACATAGACCTCGTAGCCCGAGTTACGGTGCTCATCGACTCTCTGCGGCGCACCATGCCAGCACGCTTCCAACAGCGGCGCGATCGATTTGTCCTTCAACTCGTGCATTCGCATCGAGAACGAATCCGACGTGGGTTTGTAGTATACAATCGCCGCGCCGAAGTCCCTTTCATTCTGGGAGACGGAAACCTTGATGGAATATTCGCGAAGGGAGTTGTCGACGATGGCTGCGGTGACGCCGGCGCGCTCTAGCGCTCTTACAAACTCCAGGGCACGCGCGCGAAGCTGGTCTTCGAATCGATATGCCGGCACGGACGGAATTCTGAACCGGAGACGCAGTTGGGTCAAATGGCGGTGATATAAGAAAGGGGGCTGACGCCCCCTTCTTTGAAACGATCCGCTGTGGTTAACTGGAAATCACCCGCGAATGAAACCGCGGAAGTTCGAGGAACTCGGAGTGAAACCTAGAAAGATCGTGTTCAGGTTTGCCGCGCCCATGTGACGCGCAGCGATTTCCGCAAACACGTCGCGGAAGTCAGTTGTCAACGCCAGGTCACGCCCTTCGTACAACTGCTCCGTCGCGAGTCCAGGCCATTTGCCGTAGACCTTGCCGCCTTTCACCGGTCCGCCCGCGACAAACAGACAGCTCGAATGTCCGTGATCGGTTCCGCCCGAGCCGTTCTGGCGAATCGTGCGGCCGAACTCGGTCATCGTGAGAATCACCACGTTGCGCATCCGGTCGCCGAGATCCCTATATAAAGCAGCGATGCCTTGACTGAAATCCTGGAACCGATTCGCAAGCTGCCCGCGCGAGTTGCCTTGATTGGCGTGCGTGTCCCATCCTCCAACGTCGGTGAAAGCGACCTCGATGCCGATGTCAGCCTTTATCAACTGCGCGATTTGAAGCAACGAATTGCCGAACGGCGAACGAGGATAATTCGCGCCGTTACCGGCTTGAATCTGCTGCGGGTTCGCCTTCTTGAGCATCTTCACTGCTTCGAAAGCTTCTTTTCCGGTGCCGTGCAGCGGGTCGCCAAGACTCTGCGAGTACAGCTCCTCGAAGCCTTTCGCCACCTGGTTGTTGCCTTGACCGGCGCGCACTCCGAAATCTGAAATGTTAGTCATAGCGATTGCGGGCGCGGGCCCAAGCAAAGTCCGAGGCAGATTCGCAGTGAATGAAACCGCCCGGAACGGACTCGCTTTCGGGTCCCTCTTCGCCTGCATGTAGCGATTCAGCCAGCCGTCAGCGGTGCCTTTGTTTCCAGGCGTCGCCGATTCCATGTAGTCCTGGGCATCAAAATGCGATCGGGTGTTGTCCGGCGACCCGACGGCGTGAACGATTGCCAGATGACCCTCGTCATAAATCGACTTGAATGGCGAAAGCGCGGGATGCAGCGCGAAGTACCCGTCCAAATCAAGCGCCGCGTCCTGGTTTCCGGTCTTGGGCTCCGGTATCGCAATGTTGGGACGCACGCTGTAGTAGTTCTTATCGCCGAACGGAATGACCGCAGAGATTCCATCCATTGCGCCTCGCTGAAAGATCGCGACGATGATTGGGCGATCTTTGCCGGCGGCTCCTGCAGTCTGCGCCAGCACCGTGCGCTTCAAGAACGACGGCGCAACGGCGAAACTCGCAATCGCCACTCCTGATGATTTCAAAAAGAATCTTCGTGTTATTGCCATGATCCTATATCTCCTATCTGATTCGTGATCCGTGATGCGTGAGTTGTTCACGGATCACGCATCATCGTCATCTCCTTTGGAACTCAGGCGAACCAAGCACCAGGCCAAACACCTTTGCAATGTCGAGATCGTCTGCTGACATCGCGATCGGAGGAGTGGGGGCATCCAGAACTCCGAAACGTCGTTCGAGCCGCTCGGGATTTCCGACACCCTTCTGCGCTTTGCCCTGGTTGGGTGGCAGCGCTTGCATCGAGTTGGCCGCCATCAAGTCATCGCCTTGGGGGACCGGCGGAACAGCGCCCAGTTCTCCCTTGACCGAAACGCCCTCCTTCAACTGCTTATCGAGGACCCCGCGCGTTTCGCCGGAAACATCACCGTTCAGTAACAGGGCGATCGCCTGATCCATCACGCGCTGCCTGTCGGCCCTGTCGACGCTGCCGGCTGCGCGCTTAACATCAAACGCCGCTCCGCGCACTTTGTTCGT